>NZ_JBXXZH010000069.1:0-39380 GCF_059640475.1 Calothrix sp. CBUCES-K 9914 | reverse complement strand
GATGATATTGCCATTGGTGTACCAATTGCCAACCGTAACCGCAGTGAAGTAGAAGGGTTAATTGGCTTTTTTGTCAATAGTTTAGTACTGCGTACAGATTTATCAGGTAATCCAACTTTCAAAGAGCTATTATATCGAGTTCGAGAAGTCGCTTTAGGCGCCTATCAAAATCAAGATTTGCCGTTTGAAAAGCTAGTAGAATTACTGCATCCAGAGCGTAACTTAAATCAAAACCCTCTGTTTCAAGTAGTATTCGCAATGCAAAATGCACCCCAGTCAACCTTAGAGTTGCCTGGTTTGACTTTTAGTCCATTACAGCTAGATTATGAAACAACACGGTTTGATTTAGAATTCCATTTATGGGAACAGGGTGAAAACGTATGGGTAAACTCAGAAGGAATTAGTGGTTTTGTAATTTATAGTACTGATTTATTTGATGAAGCTACAATTACCCGGATGCTAGGACATTTTCAAGTTTTACTCGAAGGTATTGTAAATAATCCAGAACAACGCATAGCCAATTTACCGCTTTTAACTCAAGCAGAACAACATCAGTTATTAGTAGAATGGAATAATACTTATGTAGATTATCCTCAAGATAGATGCATTCATCAGTTATTTGAAGAACAGGTAGAAAAAAACAGTGGAAATGTAGAGACACGATTAATCGCGTCTCTACAACAATATGATTACAACGAATTAAACATTCGCAGCAACCAAATAGCGCATTATTTACAAAAATTGGGTGTGGGCGCCGATGTTATAGTTGGGCTATGTGTAGACCGCTCAATTGATTTAGTTGCGGGAATGCTTGGTATTCTTAAAGCGGGTGGCGCTTATTTACCTTTAGACCCTAGCTACCCAACCGCGCGTTTGAACTATATGCTTGAAGATGCCCAAGTTGAAATTGTCTTAACTCAGCAACAATGGGTAGAGCATCTTGGAAAACATGAGTTACAAGTAATTTGTTTAGATAACGATGAGGGCATTGCTCAAGAAAGCGAAGAAAATCCTCATAGTAATGTTACAATTAACAACCTTGCTTACGTTATTTATACTTCTGGTTCAACTGGAAAACCAAAGGGAGTTCAAATAGAACACCGTGCGTTATTAAATCTTGTCTTTTGGCATCAAGAAGCTTTTAATATCTCATCTCAAGACCGAAGCTCACAAATAGCTTCTGTAGCTTTTGATGCTTGTGTCTGGGAAATATTTCCTTATTTAAGCGTAGGGGCAAGCATTTATTTCCCAGATGATAATACGAGATGGGCGCCGGAGCAACTGCAAGAATGGCTCAATAATAACGAAATTACAATCAGCTTTGTACCAACACCTTTATGCGAAAAACTATTATTATTAGATTGGTCAAATAAAGCAACCAAGTTACGAATATTACTAACAGGTGGCGACAAACTTAATTATTACCCTGCAAATGAGTATCCTTTTGCCGTTGTCAATAATTATGGACCGACTGAAAATACAGTTGTAACAACCTCTGGCAATATTCCTACAATAGGTCGTCCAATTGCAAACATACAAGTTTACATTTTTGATGAGCATTTACAACCTGTGCCAATTGGTATAAAAGGTGAATTATACATTGCAGGGGATGGACTAGCGCGCGGATATATTAACAATCCAGAATTAACAAACATCAGTTTATCCCACAACAAAATTTATAAAACGGGTGATTTAGGACGATATTTACCAGATGGTAATATTGAATTTTTAGGTCGTGTTGATAATCAAGTAAAAATACGAGGCTATCGTATAGAGTTAGAAGAAATTGAAGCCATTTTAAATCAACATTCAGCAGTACAACAAGCTGTAGTAACAGCGCAAGATATTACATCTATATCGGAAAAACGTTTAACAGCTTACGTAGTTCTAAACAAAACTCCTAACTCAGCACTCAGCACTCAGCACTCAGCACTATTAGATGAACAAATTTCTCAGTGGCAGATGCTGTATGATGAGACTTATAATCAATCTGCTACAGAATTAGACCCAACATTTAATATAGTAGGTTGGAATAGCAGTTATACAAAGGCGCCACTTCCAGCAGAGTCTATACGTGAGTGGGTAAATAACCAAGTCGCGCAAATTTTAGCTTTACAACCTAGTCGAGTCTTAGAAGTTGGATGTGGTACTGGGTTACTATTATTTAGAATTGCACCTCATTGTACCAAATACTGCGGAACAGACTTTTCTAGTGTTTCGCTTAATTACATTCGTCAACAGTTGGCACAGACGCAACATCAACAGGTAACATTGTTTGAGAAAATGGCAACTGATTTTGAGGGTATCGAAGCACAAGGTTATGATGCAGTAATTCTTAATTCAGTTGTCCAATATTTTCCTAGTATTGATTATCTTATACAGGTGTTAGAAGGCGCCTTGCAAGTAACTGCTCCAGGTGGCTTTATATTTATTGGAGATGTGCGTAGTTTGCCACTGTTAGAAGCTTTTCATGCAGAAGTAGAACTGTATCAAGCAGAACCAAAAGTTACTCGTACACAGTTGCGGCAACGAGTGCAAATGCAAATTTTTCAAGAAACAGAGTTAGTTATCGACCCTGCTTTTTTCCATGCGTTAAAACAACGCTTTCCTCAAATTAGGGATGTGCAAATACAATTATTGCGTGGTCGTAATGATAATGAATTAACACGTTTTCGTTATAATGCGGTTATTTTTGTTGGCACACAAGTTGATCCCCCCAACCCCCCTTACCAAGGGGGGCTATTGAATGTGACTCAGAACCCCCCTTCTCAAGGGCAACGGGGAGCAAAACTGACTCAGAACCCCCCTTATCAAGGGGGGCAGGGGGGATCAATTTTGGACTGGAACGAAAATAACTTATCAGTAGCAATTGTACATCGACTACTAAAGGAGAAACCAGAAATATTACATATTAGCCACATACCAAACGCGCGCGTAACAGCAGCAGTTAAAACAGCACAATGGATATCAGGCACCGAGAACTATAAAACAGTGAGTCAAATGCGCGAAGCATTACAACGACTCGAAAACTTAGGAGTAAACCCAGAAGATTTTTATGCTTTAGTTGAAGAACTACCCTACAACATTAATATAAGCTGGTCAGATTCTAATACAGAAGGACGCTATGACGTATTATTCGTAAGGCAAGACGTAACAATTACTCCACTTACTACTCAGCACTTAGAACTCAGCACTCAGCACTCAAATAACCCTTTACAAGCAAAAGCCGCGCGCAAAATCATACCGCAATTACAGACGTACTTAGCACAAAAGCTACCTGAATATATGGTGCCCGGAGCTTTTGTCGTGCTGGAATCATTACCCCTTAATCAAGCAGGTAAAATAGACCGTCATGCTTTACCAGCAGCAGATGTAATTAAAAAAGAATTTACAGAAAGTTATATTGCTCCCCAAACTGAAATTGAAAAAACTTTAGTTAAAATTTTTACAGAGGTTTTGGGAATTAAGCGTTGCGGTATTCATGATAACTTCTTTGAATTGGGTGGGCATTCTTTATTAGCAACTCAGCTTGCTTCAAGAGTACGCGATGCTTTTAAAATAGAGTTGCCTTTGAGTAATATATTTGAGGCGCCGACAATTGCAGTATTATCGAAAGTTGTGGAAAATTTGAAAGATAACAGTGCTAAAAGTCAGGCACCTGCATTAGTACCAATATCTCGCGATAGTCGGCGAATGAAATTATCTTCGTTAAATAAAGACAGCAAAAAATAGTAAGCATGAATGTAGAGACGTTACATGTGAGCGTCTCTACATAGAAGCGTAAACGAGTGATTGCCGATTAAATCGATGTGTATTAAGGCACCATATATTCTTTGAAAGCCATCCCAACCAGCATGAAATATTTGATAATGATCGTCTTCAGTATCAAACATTTTATAAACTTCTATTTCTCCACCTGATGGCTTCATTTCCAAATATGGCATCAAGCATTCACGAATTAGTTGACGGTAGTGATTTAATTTATCCATTGTTCAATCACCTCAGTTACTGGGTCAAATATTAATAATTTTATTTGGTAAGTTTGGACACTTAATTTTGGTAAATCTCTACGAAAAAAAGTTCGATAAATTTCTGTTGTCACAGCCAAATATAGTTGACGCTCTGGTTGCTGTATCTGTAGCACTGCTCTATAGTTGAGAAATTGCCCTAACAGCACCACGCAAAGTACCATAATCGGGATAAGGATAAGTGCTAACCCTAAGAATAACTTTACCTTGTTGACAATCTTTCACTTTTTGAGCGCCGCAAATTTGAACTTTACTGATATCTTTGGCGCCGACATGGGGCCAATTTATCAGGAGGACAGCGACAAAGATTAGCAATAGCTAGAGCGATAGTAACTAAACCTGCTGTATTGATTTTAGATGAATCAACTGGTGGACTTGACCCTGTTAGTGAAGCACAAGTTTTAGATAAACTTTTAGCTCACCGTCAAGGTAAAACTACTATCCTAATTAGCCACCGTCCCAGAGTGATTAATCGCGCGGATTGGATTATATTATTAGAACATGGTAAATTAAAAATGCAGGGTTGTCCAAAAGATTTGCGCTTACAGGATGGCGAACATTTAGAATTCTTAAATCCTTAACAAAACTTGTTATTAACATTTAAAGATATAAATTTTATAGACATAATCTAGACATAATATTTATTTTTTAATTAAATAATTTTTAAATGATAGATACGCTCTTTGAATTGCTTTGCCCGTTGTTCATTAGGAATTTCTGCCACCAATGTTTCTACTAGTTGATTGGGAGTTAAATCCGGGTATTTAGTTAAAGCTTTGTTCAGAACTATACTAGCTATAGGTCCAACGAAGCTTGTAAGCTCTCGCTGGCAAGATTTTATAAATTCTGGATTACTAATTGCTGGTTGGTTTGCAAGTGGTTGTTGTGAGTTAAGCGAATTTTTCAGTTGATTGATATATGTTTGAATGCTAATATTGAAACGCTGTTTAAACTCTTGGGCACAATCACGGTTGGGAATTGCGTCTGATACAGCGTCGATAAATTCTTGGGGTGCTATATGAGGAGTTCTCTCTAAGGTACGTTCAATCAAAACGCTTGCTAAAGGTCCAACAAAGCTGGTTAACTCCTGTTTACAGTATTTAATAAATTCTTTGTTAAGCGAAACAGGTGTTTGAGGATGTAGTTTGGTGGGCAAATGGTTTTCTTGTTGCAGTGGTTGTTGTGAGTCGCTGCTGGGTATTGCATTTGTTTGAGCATTCAACTCGATTCTTACTTCTTGTGCTGATTGGTAGCGCGCGCTCGGTTGTTCTGCCAGCATCTTTTCTAGGATACAAGCAAAGGAGTTACTAATATTGACTTTTCTCTTCCAATCCCATTTAAGGGATTCATCTATCAATAAATGTGGCATTTGTCCTGTTAGTAGGATTATTGCACAAACAGCAAGTGCGTATAAATCGCTACTAGAGTAGCATTGTCCAAAGCGTATTTGTTCTGGAGGAGAGTAACCAACTTTTCCAACTACTGACGCACTTTGGGAAAAGTTGTTGTTTGAAAAAAATTGTGTGACCTTTTCTTTAACTACTCCAAAATCGATTAGTATAGGTAGAGATTTAGTATGGGAAAGCATAACGTTTTCTAAGGAAATATCTCGATGAATAATCTTACGGTTGTGGAGATATTCAAGGATGGGTAGTATTCCTAAGAGCCATGCTTTTGTTTCGGCTTCCGAAAAAGGTTTATGGGTTTGAGACAGCCGCTCGGATAATATTTGTGAGTAGTTTTTACCGTTGATGTATTCTTGTACAATAAATAATCGTTTACTATCTGTTACAGTCGCGAGGAATTTTGGAATTTGTGGATGTTGTATCTTATACAGAACTTTTGCTTCTCGCTCGAATAATTCCTTAGATTTATACAGTATATTTTGTTTTGTTGTGGCTGGTACAAATTCTTTTAAAACACATTGCTCGTTAAAACGTTGGGTGTCAGCAGCTAGGTAAGTTCGTCCAAATCCACCTTGCCCTAGGAGTCTATTGATCAGATAGCGATTATTTATTAAAGTTCCTGGTTTTATCTCTGGTAGCATTGGAAGATTTTCTTAACATCTAAATGAGCATAAGTGTATATAGTGTTAAAAAAAGCTATTTATGCAAATTTAGACATCAGTGGTAACTATAGTTTAGAAATGACTCGCAAAATGTTAAATAATTATTAAATAAATTTTCAACCCAGATTAGCAATAGCTAGAGCTATAGTCACGAAGCTATAGTAACGAAACCTACTGTATTGATTTTATGTAAAACTTTAGTACTATTAAGACTGATTAAATGCTTAACAAAACTTAGACAAAAATTAAGCTCCTACAACTGGAGCAAAAAGCAAAAGTCAGTACTAGCACTATTATTACTATTATTTCACATTTAAAGATATAAAATTTCTAGTTCAAAGTTATCTGGGGTCGGTTCAATTTGCCAAACTATTCCTTCAGGCGCCTCACCAAGCGCGACTTCAAGGTAGATACTTTCGCTCGGGTTTCTAACTTCTACTTCATTACCTTCAAACGGTTGTAAATCTTCTGTGAGAAGTCGTAATTTAACACCTGTGGCAAGTAATTCACCCCGGAGCGCGCGTAATTCAAAGCGCCAGATTCTCGAAGTAATATTACCTTGAGGTAGTACTCGTAATTCGCACTGCTTTTCGTTGATAGTTAATCTCCGCAGGATAGTTGATGATTGTATCATGTTTGACCCTCGTGCGCCAGCTACTGCTTGTGTATCGAGAGTTGCCCAACCAAATCTTTGGGCAAAATCAGATATACCATTTTGTAACCATTCGCCAACTGTCCATTGTTGTTGTCCTTGGCGTTGTTCGTATAAACGCTGTCTCCAACCACCGTGTTGTAAGAGAGCGCCCCATGTAGTAAATGGTACTTCAGTTCGAGGTATAATCACATTCGGGTTTCCTAAGCGTTGAATTAGATTTTGCGCTTGGAAGAGTGATAATTCGGGTAAAGGCGCCACAGAAGCACGAGTAATTACATTCGGGCAAAGTTGCTGTGATAACCACAAAATATTTAGGTTAGATATTAGGTCTTCTCCATCCAAACAATATGCTCTATCGAATGCGTCATAACTAGCTTCGTTTTTGAGTTGCGCGTGGGTTGTATAGCCCCAAATTCGGATACATTTTTCTTCTAAGTGTACTTGTACTGCTACGTAGTAGTCAGCTACCCAGTTGGGAATGTCTACCCATTCTTGAGGTACGCGAAATTCATCAATATCTAAAGCTTCGGTTGGAATTAATACCATTTTTGTATTTCCGAAGCTTATTGCTGTGCCGTTCACAGCTTCCCAGATACTAGGTAAAGCTGCAGCATTGGGATATAGTTTGCCATTGGCGCCATGCTCTTCCCGTAGCCAAGGAAGAAACGCGCTCAAACTCAAACGGTTGAGATATGCTATCCAACGACGGTTAGGTGTAGAAAAAGGTTGGTGCTGCCAACTTCTTTCAAATTCGTTTTCAGGTATTTCCAACCATAAATGTGTAGGGTTATCGAGGGTGGGTGATGGGTTAAATGTCATAGTAATTGCTCCAATTTAAGGGAGGCGCGGGTTGTAATAAGCTTGCAACCATTCCTCCAATACGGTATTGATATAATCAAGTACCGAAGGGTCTAGAGAAATATGCATCGACTCCTGGCTCCATGTTGCCAGTTTTAAAAGTAATGTGTCTCTAGCTTTGGTTAGTCGCCTAGAAACTGTATATTGCTTAACTCCTAATTCCTTAGCTATTTGCTGTTGCGTTAGTCCTTGAGCATAATAAACTTGAATAATTTTTTGTGCCTCAGAGTCAAGCTCTTTGATCGCTTTTACTAGTACATCACCAATTTGGGCTTGTTTTGATTGTCTATCAAGTTGTTCTTCAGTCGCTATCATTTCTGATATGTAAGACTCTTGTGCAAGTTGTGGCAGTATGTCTTGCAGTTCTACTCCATCATCTTCCCCTCTAGGGGCATTAAGCGAAGTCATATTGGGATACAAGTACGTTCGTATAGCTTTAGCACAACTACTCAACCACTTTTCTATTATTTCTGGCTTTGATTCGGCACCCGGACTAGTTAATTGAGTATAACGTAACTGATTATAAAGTTGAGCAATGCTTTGCCACGTTGCTTCGGATGGCTTTTGTAATCTACGAGTAGCCGTTGGCTGTTCTGGAGCGCATAATTCCTGATAGCATTTCCAAGCTAGCACGTAACACTCTATTGCTGACTCACTTTGTCCAGCATTTTGCAATGACTCTACTAACCTTTTTTGACTTACTTTCTTCAATAGCCGCCAGTTAGTACAGATGTCAACCTCATTTTGCTGTCGCAACACTTCTTTGAGTTCACTGGTAAATACGACACTACTATAATTCTTGAGTTTAAACCCCGCATTTGGCTTATACCCTTTTAAGACTTTATCAACACGTACAATTACGATTTGAAAGCAATCAGATACTGTGTATTGAGATGAGGAAATACCTGTAAGCGTTTTGCGCGCAGCCCAGTAACATACTTCTTGTAGATAAGCTGATAAATGCCCTTTTGCCAGACTTCCCGGAGCGTTTTGCCAAAGTTTATACCAGTAATATACCCAAAAATCCTCAGATTGTTCTGGTTGCGATAACTGCGCTTGTTGATTAATCATATGGCGCCGCAACCTCGCATCAGTAGCCCAGCCAATAACTCTAGAAGCGTCTAGCTCTAAGAACGTTGAAAATAATTCAATTAAACTTTGACGGACTTGCATAATCAGTGAAGAATGAACCTATATGAAAGATGGGTGTCGGTTAGTGTGATTAATGCTAAGTCTCTCAAAATTTATTACTTGTTCTCTGTACAGAAGCGATTAATCACGTGTTTACCGCGCTCCGTGGTAGCTAACTTTACCACATAACTTGGTAATCTAATGTAGTATGTTGATTTTACTAATCGTATCCATCATCTCTTACTTTTATAGCTTAATCAACGGTGCCGTCATCGCTAATTTGCTTAATCATAAAAATCAGCAAAATTTACCCAAACTTGTACAAAATTAAATTTGTCAATCTATCTTTAGAGGTATTTTTAGAGCCAGAAGTAATAATTGTTTACTTAATTTCAGTCGGAAATATTTGTTGTTACATTAGAAATAGGCGCAAGTCTTTTGTACTACTACTCACAATTCCAGATGATACGAAATAAAAATCATGTTGACACTTACATTGAATAATCGGATTAAAGCATATGGCTCCAGTTGGTGTTGGTTCTAGTTTCTCAACTAATACATTAAAATCGGGAGAAGCCAAACTGTGGATTCTACTGGTAGGTATCAACGACTACCAAGATGAGGGCTTGCCTTATTTGCGGTATCCAGCTATAGACTGCCAAGGGTTAGGAGAGGCATTTGCTAAAGCTACAGAGGGATTTCCAAATAAAGAAGTAATAATTCATCATGATAATTCTGCACGACCCCCAACTTTGGAAGTAGTACGCGCGTCGTTACAGCGAATCGTGTCACAAACTAAAGCTACTGATTCAATCTTGTTATACTTTTCTGGGCATGGCATGTTAGACCAAAACAGCCAAGAAGCTGTGCTCTGTATGAGAGATACACGTAAAGACAACTTGCTAGCGACAGGGTTAAGGATGGATGAGTTGGTACAATTGCTCTCAAAAAGTAGTGCAAATCAACAGTTACTTTGTTTAGATACTTGTCATAGCGGTGATATGAGATTAGTAGGAGAAGGTAGAGCCAAAAGTGCAGTTTCAACTTCACCATCACCGGCGCCACAAATGATGGATGTACTAAGGCAGCGCGCGGCACAAAGCAAAGGATTTTGTGCTTTACTGTCATGCGACACTGGACAACAATCTTGGGAATTTCCAGAGTTAGGACATGGAGTATTTACTTACTTTTTGATGCAGGGGTTATTGGGGGAAGCAGCTGATTCGTATGGTGTAATTGAAGCTGATGGACTTTATAAGTATGTGTATCGTCAGACGCTGCAATATATAGATAAAATGAATCAGCAACTGCGTTTGATAAATCATCAAAAGCTCAAACGCGGTGATAATAAGTTACATTCTGAATATCCGTTACAAACACCGAAGCGAATAGTAGAAGGTGTGGGAGAGTTGGTTATAGGGGTAAAAGCTAAAGGAGCAGAGAAAGAAAGCAAACCACGACGAGCATTAGTTATTGATGGAACCTCTAACAAAAATACAACTGATTTAAGTCGTATATTGGGGGGATATGGTGGGTTTGAGGTTGAGCATATTGCTTCTGTTGGCAAAGGGTTATCAGAGATACGTGCTTCAATACAAGAATTAATTCGTTGGTGTGATGAGCAATCATCTACACTTCGTGGTACTAAGAAAAGTATTCCAACAGCGTTATTATATCTACGGGGGCATATTGAAGAAATAGAAGATGGCGAAGCGTGGTTAGTTTTGGGTGATGGCGCCCGTTTGAGTCGCTCTGTTTTAAGGCAAGAATTAAGACGCGCGTCTACTTCAAAACAGATTATTATTTTAGACTGTCCAGAAGCTGATACTCTAGAAAACTGGATAGAAGATTTACAGTGTGGAGCAGAAAATGGACAATGTTTAATTGCTGGGGCATCTTCTTTCTCAGAACCAGAAGCATTTATACGTATATTACTTGAAAGCCTAAATAAAGCAAATCCACAAGTCGGTTTACCTGTTGCGTCTTGGATTAATAAGTTAGAAAATTTCTGTGTTGCTTCATCTATTAAGCTACAAACATGGTTATTGGGAACGCAAGCAGTAATTGATATTTTACCTGGAAATATTTCTCAGATTTTTCAGGTAAATAAATCAGGTGTTAATGTTCCAACTAATGTTCCAACTCAGTTATCTCAACAATTAACTCAACAACCAGATGTAGTTCAAACTAATGAATTAGAGATAGATTCAACGCAATACGAAAAACTCGAACAGTTGTTAAAGCAAGAAATTGGACCAATTGCACCCAATATCTTACGACAAGTGCTGAAGCAAGTAAGCAGCTTCTCGTTATTGGCTGAGAATTTAGCCGCTTACTTGGCACCGCAAAAACAACAACAGTTTCAGTCTTCTGTAATAGCAATTTTAGAAGCTGTTGCACCTCAAAATAAATCTGGAATTACAAAGAGTATCGATGAAGAATTTACTCGTAAATGTACGAGTGAGTTAGCTTACATAATTGGTCCGATTGCTAATTTCATGGTTCAACAGCATTTAAAATCGAATCCGCAAATTTCACGCGCCGAACTTATCAAAAAGTTGGCTCAGTCTATTTCTGAACCAAAGAAAGCAGCGGAATTTGAACGACGGTTAATGTAGCATAGGCGTCCCGCCTGTGCGTCGGCAGAACTAGAGCCTGTGCATAGGTCAGGCTAGAAGCCTAACCTACTTTGGATTATTCAACATATTTAGAGCAATTTCTAAACTATACTTCATGCGATTAAATGCTTCTGCTAAGGCACCGATTTCATCTTTATCTTGCTTACCAAAATTAGCATCCATATCACCAATACTAACTTGTTCCGCTACAGACGCAATTGTTTTAATGCGTTTGAGTACGGTTTTCTTTAACAAGAGATTGATGACGATGACGATAGCAGTAAAAATAGCTCCTAACACACCTAATATAATTAGGAAAGAGCGGTTGGTTTGATTAAATATCTCCTCTGCTGGAACATAGACAATTTGAGTTGCAACAATATCATTCAACTTCCAATTAAAACCATTGTCCCTACCGTAAGTTGCCAATTGACTTTTGGGCGCCGCGTCAGGTGTAGAATGACAGCGTAAACAACTTTGTTGTTCAATTTTTAAAGGTCGAGCAGAATAAAATAGTTTTTCTCCAGATACTGTTCGGAAACCAAATTTTTCAGTTACACCAGCATTCGCACGAAACTGATTGACAATATTGCTTTCAAAATCATCAGATTTATCTCGCAAATTTGTTGGGTTCAGCGTCGCATCTTTATAAATAAAGTTTTCATAATCTTTGTTCTTACGAAAATTTTCAAATATCTCCCTTGCTGAAAAGCTTGGTATTGACTCTGGAATAAATTGCTCTGATGTTTCAATTTTAGGCATCAGTAAAGGTTGAACTCTATCATTTGTGTATTGTCGAATAGATTTGATTAATTGCATTAGCATTACCGCTTTACTAGACACTTCGTTCTCTGTTTTGTGTTCCAGTACGTTAGCTAAAGCAGTACCGCTGATTAATATACCACCAATAAATACTATTGTTAGGATTAAATTGACTTTTGTGTTAATTTTCATAATTTGCTATATTCGATGTTCAAGTTTTCTTTTATATCTTACTTTAGACTATCATGACTTGATTGACACTTGTGTAAAATTCAAAAAAATTAAATCTTTTGTTGTATAATTACCTGTAACATTTTGAAACAATTCTCTATGATGGCATAACCTGTTTACAGATACATACCGATACAGAGATTTTAACAACATATAAAAATGAAAAAAGGTGAAATTAATTAATGCTATTACAACTTAATCGACGCTCTTTTATCTTAAAAATGCTATTTTTAATTACAGCTTGTAGTACAACCGAAGCACGGAAGCAACAGCTAGAATTGGTTGTAGGTATAGTCAATTATGGAAATTCTAAAAAAACACTAGATAAATTCGCGCGCTTTCAAGAGTATTTAGCAGATAAAATAAAAGCAATTGTACAATTAGAGCCAGCATTTAATGAAACCATAGCGATAGAAAGGATTCAACGTCAAAGTTGGTCATTAGTGTTTGCACCTCCTGGGTTGGCATCTTTAGCAAATACTTTTTATAAATATGAATTAATTTTCCCTCTTGGGATAGATGTTAATTCACGCTCGGTTCTAGTAGTAAGGAATGACAGTAATTTACGTAATTTGAAAGATTTACAAGGTAAAACAGTTGCACTAGGTGTACGAGGTTCTGCGACTGGATATTATTTTCCACTTTTTAATCTTTACGGTTTAACGTTACAAGAGGTTTTATTTGCTCCAACTCCTTCTTCTGTACTTGACCTAGTTGCAAATAAAAAGGCATCGGCAGGTGCTGTATCATTGGAAGAATTTAATTTATATAATGCATCAGGTAATGGTGAGTTTCGCATCTTATATTCCGATTCTCATGATGTGCCACCAGGAGTTGTGTTAATTGCACCAAATATCGAAATTATGAATCGAGATTTGATCAAGAAGTATATGCGAGAAGCATCTCCAACTTTGGTAAAAGAGGTTGGATATATACCAAATGCGGATGTACCCGATTATAAGTATATGAATTCTGTGATTAAGCGAGTGGCGCCTCTTGCTGAAAGTCTAAATTCTAAACCAGTTCGTTTATTTTGATCAAAGAATTAATGAACAGCAGATTTTTGTAAACGTCCTGAAAGCTGACGAGCTTTAAGGATAGCTGCCATTAAAAATACATAGGCAACAGAGCCAATCACAGCTAAAAATATACTAGCGAGTAAAGTGTGGTGTTGTTTGTCTTGCAAAAGAGTTGCTAACGCCGCTACGCTATGTATAACACCTGATGTTAAATAGCCAATTCCTAAAAGGTGCCAACGTTTGCTTGTTTTAATCGCACTTAATCCAATAAAGTAACCGAAATAGCCACTGTATGCAACTTGTCCAGAAATATCTCCTAAAATTTGAGGAATTAAAAGAGTTAATCCAGCAAAAGAATTGCCCGCTCCAATTTCTTCATGCACATTCAGCATAGTCTCTACAAGTGCAAAACCAGTAGCAGATGCAGTTCCTAAAAGTATTCCATCCATAGGTTCGTGTACACCAATGAGTTCACGCTTCGGTGATGGAAGTAATCTGGCAATGTAGTAAACTAATAGTACAGGCAATGCTTTAAACAGTTCTTCTAAAAAGCCTTTTGCTAAAACAACCTCACCAATTAAATCAAGAATGTGATTTCCCGTCTTTGGTAATGATATATGGAATCCACCCAAAAGTGGTAAACCTGTAGACAAAGCCAAGCTAACTAGCAACCACCAGGGTTTATGCTTATGGCAAAATTTATGGATTAAGTAGTGACTCGCAAGAGCGAGATAAGCAGCCAAGATATAGAGGAAAGATAACTCATTCATCTTTCTAGCAAGCAACATTGCTGCAACAAAGATTACCGTGACAATACCTGGCAACAAAAAACTATTTTGGTGTAAATTGAGTTTCTTCGAGGCAACAGGAAATAATTCCGTCAGGCTAAGGTGGTGGTTATTGAAACTTGTAAGTATAGAAGCAATCGTAAAATTGTTGCTGAGAGAATGTGAGGGTGGGCTATTAATAAAGGTAACAGTTATTGTGAAAGGACCAATTTGCAAAGTATCGCCATTATTTAGAATACAGCGTTTTTGACGCTTACCGTTGACTATTGTATCATGAGTACCGCTCTGGTTTATGACCAGCAAGTGGTCGCCTTCCCAGTCAATTAAGGTATGATAGCGAGAAACCTTATGATTATTAAGTACCATCCGGGAGACGACGCGGTTGTCAATTTTGTTAGGCATTTGAGCGAATACTCTACCGAAGGCAATAGGCAAACTCAAACGAGGTTCGCGGGATTTTCCCGTTGCTAAATCTTTCCAGCTTAATTGAATTTGGAAGTTACTCTTCATAAGTCCTACAGGTTTATTTGGGTTGCTGTCTGTTACTAGTGGTGGGTAAGAGTGAATATGCAACTAGCTGACCGGAATGCACTTTTTCAACAAGCTCCGGGTGGGCAGTGCCCACCCGGAGCTTGGGACTCGCCTTGCCCTGGAGATGAAACGGGCAGGGATGCCCGTTCCACAAGATGGTTCATTTAAATAAAATTTTTTTCAGAGAGTGCATAAACTTTTTTTTACACCGCTATAGAAAGTTTAGAATTCTTTGCTAAGAACGAATCATGAAAAATGCACTAAAGATTTCTAAAATTAAACTTAGACCATCTAAGCAACAATCTCAAAAAGCAAGTAACAATTTATACAATAAGCCCCCTAGCGTACAAAGTTCAATTCCTTTATATACTCGCTTAGTAATAAGTTTAACTTGTTTGGTATTGACACCAACTATTGCTTGGGCAACGTTTAATAAAGTAGATGAAGTCGCGGACACTCAAGGTAAAATTATTCCTTCCCACCCAGTAGAACCAGTACGCTCTCCTACAGGTGGAAAGATACGAGACATCAAAGTCAATGAAAACCAACATGTTAACAGAGGAGATTTGCTCGTTCAATTAGACCCAATTATGCCACCAGCAGAAATTCAACGTTTAGAACAATTATCAAAGCTGAATCGAGAAAAACTTACAAGTTTGTCAGCAGAACGCACTGTTCGGGGAAATTCATCACAAAATCGGCAGGTATCAACTGCAACAGCTTCTTTAAATCGTCAAGTAGCTTTACTGAAACAGTCAAAAGCTCGTTTAGCTACCTTACAAGAAAATCTAGCTGGCGCCAAAAGCGAAGTACCGAACTCCAAAGCCAATCTAAAGAACGCTGAACAGATTTATGCTAATAATCTTAAGATTAAACCAAAAGCCGAATCAAGTCTTGCCATTGCTCAAGAAAAAGCTAATAATCAGAAATATTTATACCAGAACGGCGCCGTTTCACGTCAGCAATACAAAGCGATTGAAGATGAAGTTAATAAGGCGTATGTTGAACTAATCAAAGTTCAAGCCGATATCCTCAAAAGCTCTCAGGAAGTGGTAAGCGCGCGCAACAAAGTTAGCGATGCAGAAGGTAAAGTAATGTCTTTACAAAAAGACATCGCAGCCAAAATGAAAGAAATTTCTCAAGCGCAAAAATCGTATCAAGTCGCTGAAAATAATATTAATCGTCTCGAAGCTGAACATCAGAAAGTAACTCTGGCTCAAATTAACAAGTTACAGATTGACATACGAAACTTAGATGCCAAAGTTGCTGCTGCCAAAGAACAGAACAATCACAGAACAATTATAGCCCCTGTTTCTGGATACATCCACAAAAACAAAGTCAACAAGGTATTAGCAACAATACAACCAGGAGATGAATTATTTTCTATCGTTACTGATGACGAGGAATTAATCGCAGAAGTTAAAGTCAACAAAAAAGACATTACGCTCATTAAACAAAACATGTTAGCCAAGATAAAACTAGCAAATTCCTCTCAGGTAGGCACTTTGTCAGGAAAAGTTGAAACGGTTCCCAGACCTACAAGTGATAAGAACGGACGCTTATTATACATAACTCGCATAGATATAAATGAACACTTAATAAAAAATAACATTGAGAAAAAGTCGTTTATTCCAGGTGCCGCAGTGACTGCGAAAATTGTGGTTGGGCAAAAAACTACTATGTCTTCTTGGCTAGAGTCTATTCGTACCAATTTAAGATTCCCGACTTAGGATACTCTCTAAGCACAACAGGAACGCTTATGCTACAAAACACCCCTCTCCAAACCTTTCCCGTGCGGGAGAGGTTTTCATTTGCCTTTTCGCTTCTACTTTATAAAACGTTACATAGTGACAAATTTTGGCTCCGATTTACTTATTGCCAAGACGTACAATCATGAGAGGTAGGAAAAATAAGCATTTCAACGTTTTTTATTTTTATTGAATCCCATTGTGCATAAATTGATTTTACCAACCCTATACAAAAATATAAGCAAAGTTCACTTCTATTTAAAAGCCGCTTTGCTTTTGAGGTAAGGATTTTATTTATATAGAAAACAGTAAATTCACTTACCATTGTGTCGAAAATTTTAAAGCTGTGCTGTTATTTCACTAATATTTTCAATCGTATCAACAACTCAAGGTAATAAGGAAGTAAAAAAATGTCATATCCAATTCTCAAAACTAAATCATCTACTTCTACTATTTCAAGTCCTTTCACTAGTCCTAAAAAGCGTTCGATAAGACAAATGCAGTTGCTAGATCAAGTAGATATCTCTTCAAAAGAAAATGTCAGCGTCAGCAGATTAAATTCGGGAATTTTATCGATAGTTGGTAATACACCACTAGTGAAATTAGAAAAAGTTTTCAAAAATGCTCAATTTCAACTTTTTGCAAAATTAGAAATGTTTAATCCCGGAGGTAGCGTTAAAGACCGTCCAGCTTTAAATATGCTAATGAATGCATTTGAGAACGGAGATATTCAACCTGGCTCTACAATTATTGAATCTAGTTCGGGAAATTTAGGTATTGGGTTAGCGCAAGCATGTGCTGTTCTCGGTTTACGTTTTATATGTGTAATTGACCCTAAAACTACCCCACAAAATATCAATATTCTTAAAGCTTATGGAGCGCAAGTTGAACTTGTAACGGAACCTGACCCTGTAACAGGTGACTTTTTGCCTGCGCGCATTGCACTCGTTAAATCATTGCTTGCCTCAATTCCTAATAGCTTTTGGTCTAATCAGTATGCCAACTTAAATAATGCACGCGCGCATCATCAGACGATGCACGAAATTATAACTGCTCTTGATGGCAATTTAGACTATTTATTCCTTGCTGCTGGTAGCTGTGGAACACTCCGTGGATGCGCTGACTATATAAAAAGTCACAATCTTAAAACAAAAATTATTGCTATTGATGCAAAAGGCAGCGTCATTTTTGGTGACAAACGGGGTAAACGACTCATTCCGGGACATGGTGCAGCGCGCGTTCCTGAGTTATTCCAACCTGGACTCGAAGATGAAGTTATACATGTTACTGATGTTGAATGCATTTTAGGCTGCCGTCACCTACTTCGCACTGAGGCAATATTAGCTGGAGGTTCATCAGGAGCAGTTATAAGTGCTATTGATAAAAAACGCAAAGAAATACCAGCTGGCGCCATTTGTGCTGCGATTCTTTGCGACCGTGGTGAACGATATCTTGACACAGTTTATTCAGAAACTTGGGTGATGGATCACTTCGGCGATATTGGATAGTTGACATTTCTAAAACACAACCAAATTTTAACCAAATTAAAAGCAAACTACAGGATTTTTACTATGAATCAAGATGACATTCTCTTCTTAAAAGGTGATGATATTGTTACACTTTTCAAAAACCGTGACCAGGAAATATTACAAGCAGTAAAATCAGCTTATCAAATACATGCTAAAGGCGATACTTGTTTACCTCATTCTAACTTTTTACGTTTTCCAAATAATGAAAAAGACAGAATTATTGCCTTGCCTGCTTACCTGGGTGGTGGAGTCAATACAGCAGGTATCAAATGGATTGCTTCTTTTCCAGGTAATTTAGCTTTAGGTATGGAACGAGCTTCAGCGGTTTTAATTCTTAACTCAGCGCAAACAGGTCATGCACAAGCGATTATGGAAAGTTCTGTAATCAGTGCAAAACGTACTGCTGCTAGTGCAGCAATTGCGGCTCAATCGTTACGGGATGAACAAACAGTAACCACATTAGGATTAATTGGCACTGGATTAATTAATTTTGAAACTGTTCGTTTTCTTCTAACTACTTGTCCTGATATCAAAACCTTACTAATCTATGACTTGAGTTTAGAAAGAGCGGAGCAATTTAAGTCTAAATGTCAGCAACTTTCTAAGAGCTTGGAAATTACAGTTGTTTCAGACGAACATGAAATTTTTGTCAATAGCGAGGTAATTGCTTTTGCAACAACTGCGACTAAGCCACATATATCTGATATTTCTAAATGCCGTCCTGGTACTATAATTTTGCACACCTCTTTACGAGACTTGGCGCCCTCCGTTATATTATCGGCTGATAACATTGTTGATGATGTAGACCATGTAAGCCGCGCGCAAACATCAATTCACCTTGCAGAACAACAAGTAGGCAACAGAGATTTTATTAGAGCAACCATTGGCGATATTCTTAATCGCACTGTCCCAGCACGACCTGACAATAACAAAATTGCCATATTTAGTCCTTTTGGACTTGGTGTTCTTGACCTCGCTTTAGGACAGTTAGCTTACAAACTTGCTAAAGAACAAAACCAAGGAACTACTATTGATTCATTTTTACCAATTCCTTGGTTAGAAAGAGAAGACTAATTGCAACGGATACAACGGATGTAACGGATGGGTTACTAGTTACAAACAAAACTAATTATCTAAAATCAACTATCCGTTACATCCGTTCATCATCCGTTGCCAAAATTTAAACACAAGGTATATTTATCATGATTGACTATTGCACTACTCACGATACGGCAGAATTGACAGAAGAACAATTATCTTATTGTTTGCATAATATATCTATAACTTTTCGTCTTACAGGTTTACTCAATGTAGAAGTATTAAAGCAGAGCCTGAATGAAATTATCCAACGTCACGAAAATTTACGAACCACTTTTACAATTATCGATGAGCAACCAGTTCCAATTACTGCTCCCCACTTGAGTTTGACGTTACCAGTTGTGGACTGGCGCCAGTTATCACAAGAGGAGCAACTTATCGAAGTGGTGCTTCTTGCAACTGAGGAAGTTCAGCAACCTTTTTATCTAATTAATAAACCTTTGCTGCGGGCTACGTTGTTGCAGATTGGTGAACAAGAGCATGTACTGCTGATTGTAATGCATCACATTATTAATAGTAATTGGTCTACAGAGGAATTTATTAGAGAGATAGCGACGCTTTACGAAGCTTTCTCGGTTGAGTCATTATCTTTCACTCAAATGTTTTCGGTTTAAATTTTATCTGAACAAACTTGTATGTTGGGTTCCGTTCTGAGACCCAACCTACTACTACTACGCTCTACGCTCATTTTTTTTAGTTGAAAACGTGTATGGTTATGCAATTTTCTAATTTAACAGCACAATTACCATTATTAAGTGCCGAACAACATCAATTACTGGTTGAATGGAACGATACTGGCGCCGACTATCCCTTAGACCAGTGTTTTCCTCAATTGTTTGAAGCGCAGGTAGAAAAAACTCCTTCTTCAGTAGCGGTAATTTTTGAAGATGTACAGACGAGACATGTCGCGTCTCTAACATATCAACAATTAAACGCGCGTGCAAATCGCTGGGCAAGGCATTTAGTTGAGCTTGGTGTAGGAGCAGAAACAATTGTCGCATTGAATAGCGAGCGCAATATAGATTTTTTAACAGCAATGCTGGCGGTATTTAAAGCGGGTGGAGCATACCTACCTCTCAATCCTCATCATCCACCCGAACGTATACGCCAAGTATTAGAACAAAGTCAAGTACCATTAGTATTATCAGCTAAAAGTTTTTCATCTTGTTCCACAAGTCAGATATTGTGGCTTGAAGATTTAGATTCCTTTGATTATTCAAGTGAGAACTTACCAGTACGCTGCTCGCCAGATAACCTCGCTTATGTAATATATACCTCGGGTTCAACAGGAAAACCCAAGGGAGCAATGCTCGAACATCGTGGGATGCTTAATCATTTGTATGCGAAGGTAACAGATTTACAGCTAAGTCAAACCGATATTGTGGCGCAAACAGCAGCACAGACTTTCGACATTAGTATATGGCAATTTCTAGTAGCGCTGCTGGTTGGTGGAAAAGTTGAGATTGTTAGTACAGAAGTTACTACAGACGCTGCCCAGTTACTTTCATTGGTACAGCGCTCCTCAATCTCGATTCTAGAGATTGTACCATCGCTACTACGGATGATACTCCAACTCATCGATGACGGTTATGATAAACCTGATTTATCCGATTTACGATGGTTACTGTTAACGGGTGAAACTTTACCACCACAACTATGTCGTCGCTGGTTGAACTACTACCCGCGCGTTCCAATGATGAATGCCTACGGTCCAACTGAATGTTCGGATGATGTTACTCATTACCCGATCTACGTGGTGCCATCAGAGGAAATACTCAACCTGCCAATTGGGCGCCCAATATCAAATACACAACTATATATTCTTGATAGCCAATTACAACCTGTCCCGGTTGGAGTTGCTGGAGAGCTTTATGTTGGTGGTGTTGGTGTTGGACGTGGTTATTTATACAATGAAGCTCTGACACAGCAAGTTTTTATCAAAAATCCCTTTTCAACGGAAGCAGGCGCACGTTTATATAAAACAGGCGACAAGGCTCTTTATCTTCCAGACGGTAACATTGAATTTATTGGTCGCATTGATTACCAAGTGAAGATTCGCGGCTTCCGAATTGAGTTAGGAGAAATAGAGGCAGTACTTCAGCAGCACCCACAAGTGCAACAGGTAGTAGTAATTGCAATTGACCAATCTGGTAATCAGTACTTAGCGGCTTATATTGTCAAGAGCGGGGAAATTGAAAACAGTACACTACGTGATTTCCTCAAACAAAAGCTGCCTGATTATATGATACCAGGGGTCTTTGTAATGTTGGAGTCTATGCCCCTAACCCCGAACGGTAAGATAGACCGTCGTGGTTTGCCCGTCCCAAACCTTGAACAAACTCATAACTTTATTCCCCCCTCTACACCAACACAAGAAATTCTCGCTCCGTTATGGGCAGAAGTCCTGAATCTTAAACAAATGGGGATTTACGACAACTTCTTTGAATTAGGAGGACATTCTTTACTGGCAACTCAAGTAATTTCACGGTTGCGGTCACTTTTTGGTATCGATTTATCCCTACGCCTTTTGTTTGAGAATCCGACTGTAGCTTCTTTGAGTGAATTAATTGATTCATACCAGACTAAGCAAGCTCAGATACCAGCGATTACGCCAGTACCACGGAATGAATACTTACCTCTATCCTTTGCTCAAGCTAGATTGTGGTTCCTCGACCAATTAGAAGGAGGAAGTGCCACCTACAACATGCCAGAACCTCTACGGCTTACAGGTGAGCTGAATGTAGAAGCTTTAGAGATGGCTGTACAAGAAATCGTGCGGCGCCACGAAGCTTTACGTACTACCTTCAAAGTAGTAAATGGTTCTCCTGTGCAGGTTATTAGCAACGGTATTAATATAACGATTCCAGTAGTAAACCTCGAACATTTGCCAGAACACGAAAAGTCTGCCCAAGTACAACAGTTAGCACTCTATGAAGCTCAACAACCCTTTGACCTCTCAAACGGCCCCTTACTACGAGTTACTTTGCTACGGTTGGCAGAACAATCGCATGTGTTACTACTAACGATGCACCACATTGTTTCTGATGGCTGGTCAATGGGCATATTTATTAGTGAGTTATCTGCACTTTACCAAAGTTTCTGTGCTTACGAACCTTCAAAGTTGCCAGAGTTGATAATTCAATATGCTGACTTTGCTCACTGGCAACAGCAATGGCTAAGTGGGGAGGTGTTACAAACACAAATCGACTACTGGAACCAACAGTTAGTAGGGGCGCCACCTCTGTTAGAATTACCAACGGATCGACCACGCCCATCAATTCAAACATTCCAAGGTAGCACTGAATATTTTCAACTTAATCAGGAGTTAACGAATAAACTCAAAACTCTCTCGCAAAAGTCAGAAGCAACTCTGTATATGACTCTGCTGTCAGCTTTTGCCACTTTACTCTCACGCTACAGTGGTCAGGAGGATATAGTTATTGGTTCTCCAATCGCCAACCGCAACCACAGTGGTATAGACCCACTAATTGGCTTTTTTGTCAATACTTTAGTATTACGCACTCAACTTCAAGGAAATCCAACTTTCGTTGAGTTATTAGAACGAGTGCGAGAAGTGACCTTGGGCGCCTATGACCACCAAGATTTACCCTTTGAAAAATTAGTTGACTCCCTCCAACCAGAACGTTCCCTTAGTTATACACCTTTGTTCCAAGTGATGTTCGCATTGCAAAATGCGCCTTCTTCAAAGCAGGAACTACCAAATTTGACCATGACTCCTTTCAAAATGGAGAATGTCACTGCCAAGTTTGATTTAACCTTATTAATAGAGGAAACAGAGGCGGGGCTAAATGGGGAATTGGTATATAACAAAGATTTATTTGATGCTGCCACCATTAACCGGATGGCAGGACATTTCCAGACTTTGCTAGAAGGAATTGTTGCCAATCCTCAACAGTTCGTTACGCAATTACCAATGTTAAATGCTGCTGAACTGCATCAGTTATTAGTCGAGTGGAACGATACCCAAGTTGATTATCCCCATGATAAATGCATTCATCAGTTATTTGAAGAACAGGTAGAACGCACGCCTGATGCAGTAGCGGTTGTGTTTGAAAACGAACAACTAACTTACCGAGAATTAAACCAGAGCGCGAATCAATTGGCACACTATCTACAAACATTGGGAGTGGCGCCGGAGGTACTGGTTGGTATTTGTGTCGAGCGTTCTTTGGAGATGATAGTAGGACTGTTAGGGATTCTCAAAGCAGGTGGTGCTTACGTACCCTTAGACCCTGCATATCCCCAAGATAGATTAAGTTTCATGTTGTCAGATTCGCAGGTAAAAGTGCTATTAACTCAAGAAAAATTGGTAGCAAATTTACCTGAGTACATAGGGCAAATAATATGTCTTGATAAAGGTTGGGAGGCAATTTCTCAGCACGATACTAGTGTCAACAGCAATGTACAACCCAGCAACTTAGCTTATGTAATTTATACTTCAGGCTCTACAGGAAAACCGAAAGGTGTCTTAGTCGCCCACCAAGGACTATGCAACCTTGCTCTAGCACAAATCAGCATATTCGATGTTCAACCTGATAGTCGTGTACTGCAATTTGCGTCTTTTAGCTTCGATGCCTCAATTTCAGAAGTTGTTATGACTCTTTGTATTGGAGCTACGCTTTGTTTAGGAACACGAGAATCTTTGCTGCCTGGACGAAATTTAATGCAACTGCTGCTTCGTGAGCGCATTACTCATGTTACCCTTTCTCCTAGTGCGCTGGCTGCAATGCCGACTGTAGAATTTCCTTCTTTACGTACTATTATCGTCGCAGGAGAAGCTTGTCCTCCTGATTTAGTAGCCCAATGGTCTGGTGGAAGACGTTTTATAAACGGTTATGGACCAACTGAATCGACCGTTTGTGCTACCACGGCTGTTTGTACCAATAGCAAATCTCAACCACCTATTGGGCACCCACTTGCCAACACCCAAGTTTATATTCTTGACCGTCACCTTCAACCTGTTCCTGTCGGAGTTCCTGGGGAACTGCACATCGGTGGTGCTGGGTTAGCAAGGGGTTATCTAAATCGTCCAGAGTTGACATCCGAGAAATTTATTTTTAATCCATTCAGCAAAGATTCTGCACGCCTATATAAAACAGGTGATTTAACTCGTTATTTACCTGACGGTAACATCGAATATCTCGGTCGTATTGACCAGCAGGTAAAAATTCGCGGCTTCCGTATTGAGTTGGGAGAAATTGAAGCGCACTTAAGTCAGCACACTCAAGTACAGGAAGCTGTGGTTATCGTTAGAGAAGACGAGCCAGGTAATAAGCGTTTAGTAGCTTATATTGTACCCAACCATGAGGCGCCTTCAACGAGCGAACTTCGTAGTTACTTGAAAGAGAAACTAGCCGAATTTATGGTGCCATCAGCCTTCGTGATGCTCTCTTCTCTGCCTTTAACCCCTAACGGCAAGGTAGACCGCAAGGCTCTTTCTAAATTAGAGCAAGCACACTCCGAATTGGAAAATACTTTTGTGGCGCCTCGTACACCAGTAGAGGAGATACTTGCCGACATTTGGGCTGAAATCCTTAGAGTCGAAAGGGTTGGCGTTTACCACAATTTCTTTGAGTTGGGTGGACACTCTCTGCTCGCAACTCAGGTTATTTCTAGAATACAAGATGCCTTCCAGGTTAAACTTCCTTTACGTACACTATTTGAGAAGCAAACTATAGCTGATTTGGCTGTGAGCATAGTCGAGTGTTTAGCTTCTCAAACAGAGCTAGAAGACATGGATCGCATTTTGGCTGAGTTAGAAGAACTTGAAGAAAGTTTATAACAGTAGCTTGTAGGATAGGCCAAAGCGCCTGTGCAGCTAACAGAGGAAGAATTATTAAGATATAACCCACCAAATTTGATCTAATAAGTTGGTTAAATATCGAAACCCCTTAGAGACCGTATTAAATACGGTCTCTACATTCCAATTTCAACTTGAACAGCACCTCGAAAGTCTTGTAAAATTACACAAATTGATCAAAGGCGGTGTCTGATAATTTTTCAGGCTTCCCCTACACCCTGCCACATGGCTTGCGGTGCAGTACCCTTGGGTATTATTGATGGTTGAGTTATGTACGGACTGATTACCGAGATTCGATCAACAACGAATCGCACTTAAGCTATACCTTGCAGTATTGAGAGATGAACCACAAGAAGCGCGCTCGTTGGAAGAACTCGAGCAACTTGAAAAAGAAAATGCATAAGTTTAAATATCCATCTGTATAGAAATAATGTAAACCTTTGCGATGTTCAGATTCCAAACTACGTAAAAGTTGTCGGGAATCTTAAAAGAAAAGGATAATTCCTTATGAGTAATTTGAGTCAACGTATCGCTAATCTCTCTCCAGAAAAGCTGGCACTACTACAGCAGCGGCTGATGAAAAAGGGTAATACTAGTGTAGCCCAAATTATCCCACGTAGGCCAACATCTGAACCTTGCCCATTGTCTTTTTCTCAACAAAGACTATGGTTTTTAAATCAATTAGAACCATTAAGCCCTTTCAACATCTCGATTGCAGTCAAGTTAGATGGTACTCTCAATCTGCAAGCATTACAGCAAACCTTAAACGCAATTGTTGCTCGTCATGAGGCATTACGTACTAACTTTATATCTATAGATGAAAACCCAATACAAGTTATTGCTGAAATCCAGACAGTCAAAATAACATTGATTGATTTAAGTGATTTGTATAGTACTAACTATGAAACAGAAATTGAACAAATCCTAAAAAAAGAAACGCAATATCCGTTTAACTTTTCCTCTGATTTGATGCTGCGTCCAACTTTATTAAGGTTAAGCGAAGAGGAACATATACTGATTTTAGTAATGCATCATGTTGCCTCTGATGGTTGGTCAGTAGGAATTTTATATAAGGAACTCGCAGGTTTCTATGAAGCTTTCTTAACGGGAAATCCCTCCCCATTCCCTGAACTGCCAATTCAATATGCTGATTTTGCTCATTGGCAACGGCAGTGGCTAAGTGGAGACGTACTGCAAACACAGCTTAACTATTGGAAGCAACAATTGGCAGAGGCGCCAAGTATTTTATCGCTACCCACTGATAAACCACGTCCCCCAATTCAAACATTTCAAGGTGGTACTAAACATTTTCAACTCAATCAAGATTTAACGCAGAAACTTAAAAATCTGAGTACTCTGTCAGGAACAACGCTGTTTATGACTCTGCTTGCTGCTTTTAGCACCTTAATGTATCGATACAGTGGTCAAGAGGATATAGTTATTGGCTCACCCATTGCTAACCGCAACCGTAGCGAAGTCGAATCTCTAATTGGTTTCTTTATTAATACTTTAGCACTACGCACTCGACTTCAGGGAAACCCTACTTTCTTAGAGGTATTAGAGCGAGTGCGTGAGACAACATTGGGCGCCTATGACCACCAAGACCTACCCTTTGAAAAACTAGTAGAGGAACTTCAGCCAGAACGTACCCTTAGCCATACACCAATATATCAGGTGATGTTCGTATTGCAGAATGCTCCAATCGGAACATTAGAACTACCTGGGTTAACTCTAACTCCTATGGAACTAGAAGATGCCACGGCAAGGGATGATTTATTTCTCTCAATGATGGAAACAGAGACAGGACTTAGTGGAGAACTAGTATACAACAGCGACTTATTTGAGATCACAACAATTGAGCGAATGGTTATTCATTTCCAAACCTTGCTCGAAAGTATTGTTGCGAATCCCAAACAGCAAGTAGCACAATTACCATTACTAAGTGCAACCGAACAGCATCAGTTACTCGTTGAATGGAACAATACAGGCGCTGACTACCCACTAGAGCAAACTTTTACCCAACAGTTTGAAGCAATTGTTGAGAAAAACCCAAAAGCAATAGCAGTAGTATTTGAAAACCAACAACTAACTTACCAACAATTAAACGCGCGTGCAAATCGCTGGGCAAGACATTTAGTTTCTCTTGGAGTCGGAGCAGAAACAATTGTTGCCTTAAATAGTGAGCGCAACATTGATTTCTTGACGGCGATGCTAGCAGTGTTCAAAGCAGGTGGAGCATACCTACCTCTCAACCCTCATCATCCAGCCGAACGTAATCGCCAAGTATTAGAACAAAGTCAAGTATCACTAATATTATCAGCTAAAAGTTTTTCATCTTGTGGAGCAGGCATCCCGGAGCGCCCAGAATTAAGAACAGGCTCCCTGGATGCCCGTTCCACAAATCAAGTATTATTGCTTGAAGATTTAGATTCCCTTGATTATTCAACAGAAAACTTACCAATACGCTCAACTCCAGAAAACCTTGCTTACGTAATATACACCTCCGGTTCAACTGGTAAGCCCAAGGGAGCAATGCTCGAACATCGGGGAATGCTCAATCATTTGTACGCGAAAGTCACAGATTTACAACTAACTCAAACTGATATAGTAGCCCAAACCGCAGCACAAACATTTGATATTAGTATTTGGCAATTTTTAGTCGCGCTGTTAGTTGGTGGAAGAGTTGAGATAGTTCCCACATCCATTACACAAGACCCTGGCGAGTTGTTGACACTAGTACAATCTCAACAAATCTCAATTTTAGAAATTGTCCCCTCATTATTGCGAATGATGCTCGAACACATTGAGCTAGATGCAAATAATAAACCTGATTTATCCTCATTGCGTTGGTTGTTGTTAACAGGTGAAACTTTACCACCCCAACTATGCCGTGACTGGTTTAAGTATTACCCAGCAATACCAATGATGAATGCTTATGGTCCAACCGAGTGTTCAGATGATGTCACCCATTACCCAATTTACACTCCACCTGAAGAATCCGTTCTCAACTTGCCAATTGGGCGCCCGGTATCAAATACGCAACTATATATACTAGACAAACATTTACAACCAGTCCCTGTTGGGGTAGCAGGAGAACTCTACGTAGGTGGAGTTGGTGTTGGACGTGGCTATTTGTACAACGAAGCTCTGACACAGCAAGTTTTTATTGATAATCCTTTTAAAGACACCACTCAGAACTCAGCACTCGGAACTCAGCACTTATTATATAAAACTGGCGACAAAGCACGTTATCTAAAAGATGGCAATATTGAATTTCTCAACCGTATAGGTTACCAAGTAAAAATTCGTGGTTTCCGGATCGAACTAGGAGAAATAGAAGCAGTATTGACACAACATCCGCAAGTGCGAGAAGTTGTAGTTATCGCTCGTTCCGATCAACCCGGCAACCAGTACTTAGTAGCTTATGTTGTTCCCAACTCGGTACTTAGTAATAAAGAACTACGTGATTTTCTTAAACAAAAGCTGCCTGAATATATGGTGCCTGGGGCGTTTGTGATGTTAGAGTCTATACCTTTAACACCTAATGGCAAAGTTGATCGTCGTGCATTACCAGTACCAGATATTGGGCTAAGTTCAACCGCTAGTTTTGTTGCTCCAAGTGACATGTTAGAACTAGAACTAACACAAATCTGGGAAGAAATACTGCATGTACATCCTATTGGAATTCGGGACAACTTCTTTGACTTAGGTGGACATTCTTTATTAGCCGTAAGCCTAATAGCTCGAATTCAACAGAAGTTTAACAAAAAGCTTTCCTTAGCAGCACTTTTCGATGGCGCCACTGTCGAACAGCTAGCGAATACAATACGCTCCGAAACAAATTTTTCTTCGTCTACCCTAGTAACACTTCAGCAAGGTGACTCAAAGCGGCACCCACTCTTTTGTGTCCATCCAGGTGGCGGTACAGTTTTAGCGTATCTGAATTTAGCACGTCATTTAGACCCAGAGCAACCAGTCTATGGACTTGAATCTTTAGATTTGGATGAAGAACAAAAGCTTCACAATAAAATTGAAGACATGGCTGCTTATTACATCGAAGTGATGCAAACTGTGCAGCCACAAGGTCCTTACCTAATCGGAGGTTGGAGTTTTGGCGGACTTGTGGCGTTCGAGATAGCCCAGCAACTGCAAGCGCAAGGTCAGCAGGTGTCCTTGTTAGCATTGCTAGATACCTATCCTTTTACGGAGTACGAAGAGTTAAACGAAGCGGACGATGCAGATTTTCTTACAGAGCTACTTGCTAGGAATAATGGCGCAATATTGGGAATACCGCCAGAACTGGATGTAGCTCAAGCACAACGTCTACTAAAGGTTTTCAAAAGCCATATCCTAGCAGCAAATGATTACAACCCCCAACCTTACCCAGGCAAAGTTGCTCTCTTCCTCGCTGAAGGGGGAGTCGCAGCAGATTGTGTAAGCCCAATTATCGGTTGGGAAAAGTTAGCACAGGGCGTGGATATCCATTGGATACCTGGCGACCACCACACTATGGTTAGCGAACCTAATGTCGAGATTTTAGCTCAAAAGCTACAGGTTTGTCTTGAACAATTGCAGGCAAATGATTGAGGAAAAGAAAATGATTAAACACTGCATAGAACAGAGAATGCGAGTCTTCATTCTCGTCTGGTTCGGACAAATGGTTTCCCTTATCGGTTCTGGACTAACCAGCTTTGCTCTAGATATATGGATATACCAACGTACTGGCTCAGTTACTCAGTTTGCACTTGCTTTTATATTTAGTCAAGTACCACCAATTTTAGTTTCACCTTTTGCAGGCGCCTTAGTAGACCGTTGGAACCGTCGTCATTGTATGATAGTTAGTGATTGTGGCTCAGGTTTGAGTATCCTAGCAGTTGCCCTTTTGCTATTTACTAATCGTTTAGAAATTTGGCACGTATATATAGCGACAGCAGCGAGTTCCATCTTCAATACCTTCCAATGGCCTGCATATAGTGCGTCTATTTCTACATTAGTTCCTAAACAGCACCTTGCCCGTGCCAACGGCATGACCGAGTTAGGAGATGCGCTCAAAATGCTTTTACCTCCTGTGCTAGGAGGTGCATTACTTGTCACCATTAAATTGCAAGGTGTTATCCTTATCGATTTTATTACCTTTTTGTTTTCGATGATTACCCTGCTTTTAGTGCGATTTCCTAACATTAAAAACACTCCTCAAGAGGAAGTCGAAAAAACCTCTCTGCTTGCTGAGGTAGCCTACGGTTGGAACTACATCACGTCTAGACCTGGGCTACTGGGACTACTAATTTTCTTCGGCGCCTGCAACTTTATTTTGGCAATAGTAAGTGTATTATTAACACCATTAGTACTATCTTTTACCTCTCCAGCCATCCTTGGCATTATTCTATCTATCGATGGTGTTGGTATGATTGCGGGTACTATAGTAATCAGTACTGGAAAAATACCATCGCGGCAAATCTATAGTATCTTAGGTTTTCAAATGTTGGGTGGACTGTGCATTTTGGTAACAGGGTCAAGTACTTCTTTCGCACTTATAGCAGTTGCTGCCTTCTTATTTGCTTTTGGTTCGCCTATTATCAACTGCTGTAGTCAAATAATTTGGCAAAGAAAAGTGGCGCCAGAAGTGCAAGGGAGAGTCTTTGCAGTAGAGCGAGTAATTGTCAGTGGATTGCAACCAATAGCTTATATTATTGCAGGACCCCTAGCCGACCGTGTATTCGAGCCTTTAATGGCAGCCAACGGTTCGTTAGCTGGGAGCGTCGGACAACTAATAGGTGTTGGTCAGGGTCGTGGCATTGGTCTGCTATTTATGATTATGGGAGCTATATCTATATTAATATCTATAATCGCCTACCAATATCCCCGCCTGCGATTAGTGGAAGATGAACTGCCAGATCAAATTTAAGAGACTTCCAAAAATTTAATTAACCATCTTGTGGGATGGGCATCCTCGCCCGTCCTATTACTGTAGCTTCAAGAATGTTGAAGCAGCAATACGGGCTATGGGTGGAGAAGTTATTATCCGATGGCAAAACGTAGAAGAGGCGCCTTTTCCGCATCATTTGCATTTAAATTAAAATTACAATACCAAAGTATCCTGATGGCGAACCTTAATAAAGAACATAAGTTATATTTAGAACTATTATATAAGCGGCTTCTATATATTAAAATTAGTACAATAACGTTGGTATAGTCAATGGCAATTGAGCAAACATCAGTATCATCAGCCGAGGAAAAAGTTAATCTCCCTGAAGAAACAGAAGTTTTTGTTTTTCCTACATCATTTGCTCAAGCAAGATTATGGTTTATCGACCAGTTACAAAGAGACAATCCTTTATATAATGTCTCAACAGCGCTTCGTATTACAGGTTTGCTTAATATAACTGCGCTACAGCAAGCATTTAACGAGATAGTACGGCGCCACGAAGTATTACGTACCTTTTTTATATTGGTAAACGGTGAACCTGTGCAGGTAATTGCGGCTTCTTTGACTATACCTGTTTCTATAATTGACCTACACAATATTGAAGTTGCAGAGCGCGAGATACAATTACGGCAAATTGGAATTGAAGAATCTAAACGTCCTTTTAATTTAACTACTGCACCGTTACTGCGAGTAACTTTGATAAAACTTGAAGAAGCTCAACATGTGCTTTTGTTGAATTTGCATCATATTGTGGCTGATGGTTGGTCAATTGGGGTGTTAATTCGAGAATTAAGCGCGTTTTATCAAAATGCCGTGTGCTGTAGAGACGTGATATGTCACGTCTCTACATCCTTGTCCGAACTACCTATTCAATATGCTGATTATGCTCAATGGCAGCGCACGTGGTTGCAGGAAGAAGTGCTAGAAAATCAATTAGCTTATTGGAAGAGTCAGTTAGATGGTATAGAAGTATTAAATTTTCCTACTGACCGACTAAGACTACCTGTTCCAAGTTATGGAGGAGAAAAACAATTTTTACAGCTTCCACTATCTTTAAGTAAGTCTTTAGAGGCACTTAGCCAATTTGAAGGCATTACCTTGTTTATGACGCTTTTGGCTGGATTTAAAATTTTACTTTATCGTTACACGCAACAAACTGATATCGTTGTGGGTTCACCAATTGCAAATCGCAACCGCACTGAAATAGAAGGGTTAATTGGTTTTTTTGTCAATAGTTTAGTGTTGCGTACTGATTTATCTGGCAATCCAACGTTTTTAGAATTGTTGGGTAGAGTGAGGGAAGTTACTTTAGGCGCCTATGCTCATCAAGATTTACCTTTTGAGAAACTCGTCGAATCTTTACAACCTGAGCGTTCTTTAAGTTATCATCCACTGTTTCAAGTTGCTTTCTCACTCCAAAATACTCCAATAGAACCATTAGAGTTACCTGGATTAACGTTTGAAGTGTTTGAGATTGAGAATTATAGCGCGAAGTTGGATTTAGAGTTTCATCTGTGGCAAAACCAAGAAATCAATGTTCAAGTTGTGTATAGTACGGATTTGTTTGATGGCGCCACAATTACCCGGATGCTGGGGCATTTTCAAACGCTGTTAGAAAGTATTGTTGCGAATCCGCAGCAGAGAGTTTCTGATTTACAAATGTTAACAGAGGTTGAACTGCATCAATTACTGATTGAGTTTAATCCCCCCCTACCCCCCTTAGTAAGGGGGGAGAAAGATTGTTTTCATGAGTTGTTTGAAGTGCAAGTTGAACAGACTCCGGATGCTATAGCTGTAGTATTTGAAGATGAACAGTTAACTTATCGTGAACTCAACATTCGAGCAAACCAGCTAGCACATTATCTACAACAGGTTGGGGTTAAACCAGAGGTTTTAGTTGGTATTTGCTTAGAGCGTTCCATAGATATGATAGTAGGAGTTTTAGGCATCCTCAAAGCAGGTGGCGCCTATTTACCTTTAGACCCAACCTATCCCCCAGAGCGTCTTCACTACATGCTAGAAGATGCTCAAGTATCCATCTTACTAACACATTCCTCCTTACCTTCATCTATAGCCCCCCTTATCAAGGGGGGTTGGGGGGATCAACAATCTATTATTTACATCAATCAAAACTCAAATATCACACAACAACCCGAAATAAACCCCACCAGTAACCTAACCCCCAACAACCTAGCTTACATAATATATACCTCTGGTTCCACAGGAAAACCCAAAGGAGTACAAATAGAGCATCGAGGTTTAACTAACTTAATACACGCTCAACAGTTAACCTTTAACTTACAACCAACCGCGCGCGTATTACAATTTGCGTCTTTAAGTTTCGATGCTTCAATCTTTGAAATTGTCATGGCATTGACAACAGGGGGAACTCTATATCTAGCTTTAAAGGAATCCCTTTTACCTGGAAAACCTTTAGCCGAACTCTTACTTCGCAATGCTATTACTCATGTTACGCTTCCACCCACTGTACTAGCAGTTTTGCCGCAAACAGAGTTTCCTGCACTGCTAACTATCATTTGTGCTGGAGAACCCTGTACTCATGATATTGTCAAAAAATGGAAACTACAAACCCGTCACTTTTTTAATGCTTATGGAGTAACTGAGGCTACTGTATGGTCAACGGTTACAGAAATTAGCAGTGTGAGTGATAAATTATCAATTGGGCGCCCGATTGTTAATACTCAAGTATATATATTAGATAAGCATTTGCATCCTGTACCAATTGGGGTTGTGGGCGAGTTATATATTGGTGGTGATGGACTAGCGCGCGGGTATGTAAATTCCACTCTAGCCCGCGAAGGCGGGCTTCGCTCCTATAGCCCCACCCTTCGAGGGTGTGGGATTTATAAAACGGGTGATTTAGGGCGTTATTTACCAGATGGAAATATTGAGTTTTTAGGCCGCATTGACAATCAAGTAAAAATTCGCGGTTTTCGTATCGAGTTGGAAGAGATTGAAACAGTACTAAATCAACATCAAGATGTACAACAATCAGTAGTTGTTGTTCGAGATAACGAATCAGGTAATAAGCATTTAGTGGCTTATATTGTTAAGAGGCAAGAGTCATCAATAATTGAACTAGATAACTTAAAACAAATTTTAAAACAAAAATTGCCAGAGTATATGGTGCCTTCAGCTTTTGTTTTATTAGATTCTTTACCACTGACACCATCTGGCAAAGTTGATTATCGTGCGCTACCTGTAACTAATAGCACTAAAGTGCTTAATACCATTGTTGCTCCTCGTACAGAAGCAGAGCTAACACTAGTAAAAATATGGGTTGAAGTTCTTAATGTTGAGCGTGTAAGTATTAATGATAATTTCTTTGATCTGGGAGGTAATTCGTTACAAGCTGTACAGCTTATAGAAAAAATACATAAGCACTTGAAGCGAGATTTACCATTATCTACTCTCTTCCTAAATCCAACAATCGAAACTTTAGCAAATCAGTTATCTTCAAATGATACTTCTTGGTCTCCATTAGTTGCCATTCAGCCTCATGGAGAAAATCCACCTTTATTTTGTATACATCCTATTTTTGGTGTTGTTCTCCCTTATTTTGAATTAGCTCATCATTTGGGAAAAAATCAACCTTTCTATGGGCTACAACCTGTTGGCATCGACGGAGAAAGTACGCCATTAACTCGCATTGAGGATATGGCAACACGCTATATTGAAGCATTACGTACAGTACAACCGAATGGTCCTTACTTTTTAGCTGGTTGGTCTTTCGGTGGTTTAGTAGCTTTTGAAATGGCTCAACAGTTACAATCAAATGGGGATGAGGTGGCAATACTAGCATTACTCGACACTCCGGCGCCTGTTTCTAGTAATCAACCTTCTATTGGCGATAGTTTAAAATATATTTTCACCGTAGTCGCGCGTAATATCTGGTCTTTTATACTCGATTATTGTTATTTATTAGTAGCTTCAAATAATCATAATAAATTTGTTAGACAGATTGGTACTAATTTATTATCGCGTTTTATTCAAGGAGATACAGCCATCGCAAACCTTATATCCGACGAATCTTTTGACAAATCTAAGTCTAAAATTTTGAATGAGCTAACCATTCGCCCAATGCTTCGTATTTTTCAAGCTAACACTCAAACAGTCCTCAACTACGTTCCACAAGTCTACCAAAACCGAATTACTCTTTTCAGAACAAATCCTCAATCAAAAGGCGCCGTTCAAGATCAAAATATGGGTTGGGATGCGCTAACGAGTGAAGGAGTAGACACTTATATAATTCCAGGCAACCATTTAAATATGCTAAAGGCGCCGAATGTCGAAACCCTTGCTCAACACCTAAAAACTTATCTACTTAAAAAACCTCGTAATTAAATTTACACTTCACAAAAAATCTTTAAATTACAATCTAATAAACTATAGTACTATTGTCTTGTGGAACGGGCATCCCTGCCCGTCCTATGATGTAAATTAAATCCACATTATCCCAACAGTATTAAGGATACCAAATTACAACGGCAATAGTTGAGGCGCAAGGTTTGATTAGAAATGCTGATAGCAGCATGGAGCTTGTAGCTATGGTGCCTGCAAAATTTTTATTGTTTCAAGGATTCCAACAATATTCGATATTGGGCTGAAAGTTAATTGGATTAATTCCTGTTGCTCCTGCTACAAAACCATGTTTCTCATAAAATCGGCGCACGTTTATATTTTGCTCAAGAGTTGTCAACTTCAAACCGTAAGGATAATTTTTTTGCTTGATTTAACAATGCAGTTTCAACCCCACTTCGTTACAATTATAGCATCTAATTACAAACATTTTAAGTCTATTATAATTACGCGCGTTACAGGTAGATTGTAACAGCTTGTCAGAACGTAGTTTATTAACTTCCCATTGGCGCCGGATATATTTATAGGGGAGCAGTAGCTTCTGAAACTAACCGTGAAAAAATCAAAGTTTTATTGTTACCATAGTTTGATAGATACCAATTTATTCGTTTAATACCTTCTACGGCTACTCGTTTAACCAGCAAGTTCTAATTACATAAGGTTATGTTGTATATTGGAATTACTGAAAAAACTATCTACAGTGGTATCATTTTTGGCTTTTATTTCTCGAAACTTTGTAAGCCGAAGTTGGTATGACTTTATAATCGCGCGCGTTACAACTCCAGTAAACAGATATAGCCTTGATTAATAAATTCCTTATTTGTTAGCCATTTAAAAACACAATGTCACAAGTTTTTAATTTTCAACAGCAAATTAATCCTGCCATAACTTTTGAGCGAACCAGCGAACAAATTAAGGCAGAAATTGAGTTAAAATTTGGTTTTGTTCCACCTTTCTTTGCACCAGCTAATGAAACTCCACAGGTTCTGGAAAACCTATGGCAACAGACTTTGATCGCGTATGTCAACAATCCGTTGCCGACTCTGTTTAAGGAAAAGCTTTCTGCTTACCTCTCGCGCTTCTGTGCTGTTCCTTACTGTATGATTTGCCACAGTTGTACTTTGCGTCCTTTAGGGATGAGCGCAAAACAGGTTCTAGAGTTGCTTGAAGCAACCGTTCCGTTATCAACAGATTTTGAAAAACATCTCAGTTTCCTTGCAGCACAGTCTGCGAGTTTAATTATCTGGCCTGAACCAAACTCACAACTTGAAGAAAGTCTACTTTATTGTTCAATTTTTATTGCCTTACCAGATTGTTCCGAACATTATCGTCATGAGTTGCGCTGTGTTTTGGGTTCTGTTAACTACCAGCATTTAGTTGCATTTATCGCTTATGTTAAAACGTGTCATGTGTGGATGGAAGCCCACCCTGAAGTGGCTTATGAAGCAGATAAGCGAGTTATTAATCATTTTGGAGCTTTACTTGAAGACGAGCCTGGTTTAGCTGATTTCTTCCGCAATTATAGAGAGAGGGTCAAGCGTGAATGCCAAACTCGTGCAGAACAACTTGCTGAGTTAGCCGAACGACGACGTACTGAGGTAATATTGCGACAGCAAGTACAAAGAGAGCGACTGTTAGCACTCATGGCACAACGCATTCGCCAGTCTCTTAATCTTGGAGAAATTCTTAGTACTACAGTATCTGAAGTTCGGCAGTTTCTTCAAACTGAGCGTGTATTTATTTATCGCTTTGAGCCTGATTGGAGTGGATATGTAGCTGTAGAATCAGTCGCTTCTTTTTGTCCTTCTATCTTGGGAACAAAAATCAAAGATTCTTTTTTTGAAGAACCGTTTGGTCAAACGCTATATCAACAAGGTAGGTTTCAAGCTATTGAGGATATTTATACAGCAAAATTATCCAAATGCCATGTTGATTTATTAGCTCGACTTCAAATTAGAGCTAATTTGGTAGTACCAATTGTGCAAGATGGGTTGTGGGGTTTGCTAGTGGCTAATCACTGTTCGTCACCGCGACAGTGGCAGCAGTTGGAGATTGACTTGCTTCAACAATTAGCGATGCAGGTGGAAATCGCAATTCAACAATCTATGCTTTTTGAGCAAGTTAAAACTGAACTTACTGAACGCAAAAAGTCTGAAGAGAAAATCCGCGAGCAAGCTGCGTTACTTAATGTTGCCAGCGATGCTATTAATGTACAAACTCTTGACAATCAAATTATATTTTGGAACAAGGGCGCCGAGCGTATATATGGTTGGAAGCAGCAGGAAGTTAGGGGTCAAAATGCCAATCAGCTTTTATACCAAGAAGTGTCTCAACTAGAACAAGTGCAGCAAGTTGTAGTTGAGAGTGGTTTTTGGGAAGGTGAGTTACATTGCTTTAACAAGTTCGGTAAGGAAATAATTGTTTCAAGTCGTTGGACACTAGTACGCTCACAACAAGGAGAACCAATATCAATTTTGGTTGTCAACACTGACATTACTGAGAAGAAACAACTCGAAGCACAGCTTTTCCGCTCTCAGCGACTAGAGAGCATTGGTACTCTTGCTAGTGGTATTGCCCACGATCTAAACAATGCGCTAGGGCCAATTTTAATGATTGCTGAACTGTTGCAGGAAAAAATCTCTGATGTCAATAGTCAACAGTTGCTTACAGAATTAGAAGTAAGTGCCAAACGTGGGGCATCTTTGGTCAAGCAAGTGCTATCATTTGGGCGAGGAATTGAAGGTAAGCGCACTATTCTTCAAGTTAAGCATTTACTTTTAGAGATTGAGCAAATCGTTAAACAAACATTTCCCAAATCCATAAAGATATATACCGATATATCGCCAAATCTTTGGACTGTTTGTGCAGATGCGACTCAACTGCATCAAGTATTAATGAATTTAGTAGTTAACGCGCGCGATGCAATGCCATTAGGTGGAACTTTAAGTATCTACACTGAAAATATTTATATTGATGAACAATATGCCCAGATGAATATTGAGGCAAAAGTTGGTAATTATATAATGCTTACTGTTTCGGATACAGGAGTAGGCATTTCAAATGAGATATTACAAAGAATCTTTGAGCCATTTTTTACAACTAAAGAAGTTGGTAAAGGTACAGGTTTAGGTCTTTCAACAGTTATAGGTATTATTAAAAACCACCGTGGTTTTGTTAATGTGTATAGTGAAGTTGGGCTTGGCGCCCAGTTTAAGGTGTACTTACCTGCACAAGAAGGCGCCCTTTTTGAGCAAGTTGAAGACTTGGAGCAGCCAAAGGGGCATGGAGAATTAGTTTTAGTTGTAGATGACGAACTTTCGATTCGGGAAATAACTAAAATATCGTTAGAGATGGCTAATTATAAGGTGCTTACGGCTAGTGATGGTATTGAAGCGATAGCACTATATGCTCAACGTAAAGCTGAAGTTAGCGTAGTTTTGATAGATATGATGATGCCAGAGATGGACGGGCTAACTACTATTCGCACCTTACAAAGAATAAATTCGCAGGTTAAGATTATTGCTACAAGTGGACTCGCATCAACCGAGAAAATGGCCGAAGCTGCTGACGTTGGCGCCAAAGCATTTTTATCCAAGCCTTATACAGCAGTGGAATTATTGAAAACTTTATCCTCTATTGTTTCCCTTCTTCCACCCAACCCTTAGATCAAGTTTTCTAGCTTAAGTTAGTGGCGTGCCAATACTGCTCCCGGTTTTAAATTTTTGTAGGTTGGTGTCGAGGAACGAGACCCAACAATAAACGTTAATTTATGCTAGATAACTTTTTGAATTATTAGATAAAGTTAGTCGTTTGCCAGACACCACAATGATTAAAGGAAAAATAGCGACTACATTTGTTGTCCTTAAGATGACAAAATTCATAAAATCTAATGAGATTGAAGTTAATCTTATGGTTGGAGAAGAAGAGCGCATTTATAGATTAAAGTTTGAAAGAATAGGAGCAACTGTTCCAGGTGAGTTACAAAATCTAATGACTCAAAGGACTAAAAGGAGTCAAGATTTTATCGATTCAGCTTTTAAATTTTACAAAGGAGAAAGTATTAAATTTCCTCTAGACCTTAGCTATTTATAAAAGCTTGACTGTACCAATTGTATAAAAAATCGCCAAAAACAAAAGCCTTCTCTTTGTATATCAGAAGAGAAGGGTTTTGTTTGTAATATTGCCCTGG
>NZ_JBXXZH010000068.1:0-39895 GCF_059640475.1 Calothrix sp. CBUCES-K 9914 | reverse complement strand
TAGGTACTTATGGTAAATTAAGCTTATAAGTCTATTATATGCGACTTCATATTAAATTGGTATAAGATGCACAAGTTCAGTTAAAATCTAACTTCAAAATATAGCCAAGACATTGAACTGAAAATAACTGTATTATTGTTAAGTCATGTATTTGTTGTTATTGAGTTTTGCTTTGACATCGGACACATGTCGGATTCGTTTGTTGACTAGATTGAGTTTGACCACATTTACCGCAGTTTGGGCAAATAAAGCTTTCATCGCCATTATATTGGCAACAAGGAACAGCAAGCACATCTCTACCTAAAGTGCGTTCTACCCATCCTGGTTGACGATTCTTACTTTCAACTGATATCAGTTGTATATATGGATATTTAATACTACAATGTCCACAAGTTCTTGTTCCCCAAATACTTCTACATTCACTGCATTCACACTTGAAACTTTGGTTATCCAACGGTTGAAAACTTCCGTCCGCGTTGCAAACTGGGCATACTTTTAATGGTTGAATAATACTATCTGTTTGCTCAGGCAAATTAGCAATTTTTTGAAGTTCGCTAATTTCGTCTCTTACTTTGGAACGACGTGCATTTGCTTGGTTCACTAAATTCTCAATACTTATTTTGAAACTCTTTCTTTCCTCTGGGTATGGCTGACGCAATACATAAAGTAAATTATTTTGAATATCTTTCTTCAACCAGTTTATTTTTATTAATAGAGAATCTGGAATATTGCCTGATAGTGTGAAGGGATAAAGTTGATAACGTTGACCGTTAAGCCACCACTGAACCGCGCGTGTTACTCTCTCAAGACTAACAATATCAAGTGGACTAACTGGTACAATTGGCATATCTACTTCTTGGTGAAGATGTTCATTACCAAGGGTATTCATTTTTCGCTGAATATGCAATGGAAGTTTCTTTTGGGCTTCTTCTATATTGGGATAAAGAATGATAGTTTGTTTTTCGGAACTATTAATAAGGTTAGCTGATAAATGAGCGAGAACAGATGTAATAGTCTCAGATTTATTTGAACTGGCAAGGCTTGCAATGATAGGAACTAAACGCAGAGGTTTAATGTTGTCTGCTTGTAGTAGAAATGAACCATCATTTTCCCATGTTAGAGATATTTCACCTAATCTTCCCTGGAATTGAACTGCTTGACCGTTACGTGTAGGTAGTTTATTCGTATTTGAGTGAAAACCTAAGCCCTTATCAGTTTGGTCTGAATTTCCTGTTAAAGCAAGCCCAATTAGTAAAAGACAAAACGATTCAAAGCCGTGTAAAGCTTTTTGATTTTCTTCAAATACCTGGCGAGTATTTTTATCTAAATCATTGTGGTAATTGCTCCATTTTTTCCATAACAAATCGACATAACGATAATGTTGGTCATTAACTAAAATGTTTGTTCTTTGTAATGTCTTTGGCAGCACAAAGTTAGAAGAAATTGATTTGTATAAATTTGTATCGATAAGAGTTCGCAATTTATAATTTAATTTATGCAACTCTTTGAGAGTTACTTCTGCTTTTTTAGTGGCAATTGCAGCATCAAAATGATTTCCCCAAAGCTTATAAATACGCTTTTGATTTCTCCAGTAGATATCGCTGTTTTCTCCAGATAAGTATTGAGCCTCGTCAAGTTGACGTTTGAGTGTTTCTACCTGCTGAATGCGTCGTGTTGTGTATTCTAACAAATTATCAATTAGCCGAACAGTAACTTTATTTTCATAAATATCCAATAATTCATCTTTTACCATGCAAAGAACTCTCTTGGGAATAACCGAGCGAAAAGTCCGCCTTTCCCAATCTTCTGTATGAGAAGCGAGAAACTCAGCTGCGTGTGGGGAGATGCGTTGAGCGCGAGATACAATTAATCGTTCTGTCTCCAATTTAAGATAGCTTCGAGGATGACGACAAATTTCTTCGAGATGACTAAGATTTTGTTTGACTGTGGCTTCAAGCGGTTGAATATTAATTTTTTCCTGTATGTTTGGTATTAAAGGAGATAATTTAACTAAATCTAGCCAGGTTGCAGAGTTGAGTATTAGTTTTTGCAGTTCGTTCTCGAAAAAACGCAAACTTTCAGATAATATACTTGAAGGGAGTTGCCAAGTAGAAAACTGTTTATCAAAGCATATTTTTCCATCTTCAGAACGTAATGAGCAATGGTTAGCTGAGTCGTTAAAAAGATATTCTCTAGAATTTTGATTTAATGCGAAAGAGTTTAGAAACACTTGTTCTAAATTAGTAATTACTTGCCATTGACCAAGAATAAGTTGGTCTGGAAGTTGGTATTCGGTATTTTCTGTAAGGCGATTATAAAATAGCATAATTAATCTTCACTGGGTTCTAATCGACAAATTTCTGTATTAATAATTAAGAGTGACTGTTCGGGTTGAGTATGAGAGTCTAGTGTTGACCAAGATTGCTCTAAATCATCTCTGAGTTTTCGTAGATCATTGGCTAAAATATCGTGGCGGTCGCGTATTTTTCGTAAAATTTTGCTTGCTAAGATATGGTCACAAGCTTCACCGGGTGAACCACCAGTAGCAATAATCACGGGAACAAAATCATTAATTTGGCGTTCTAACCGATTTCCCCAAGCGACTTTAAATTTACGTTCTAATAATTCAGCTAGCATTGTGTTCAAATATTGATAAACTTCTGACGCTTCATTGATGTGATTTTTTTGTGCATGTTGGAACGCGCGCATCAAAGCTTGATGAGAAACTGGCTGCGCTGGTACTAGCTGTGGTGGAGTATCAAAACTTTCATGGCTGCGCTGCAATTCCATTATATGGGCGCGGTCATAAGTTTTATCTGCAAATTCCACAGTTGTTTCATCTTGATTTGCAGTTCCAACAAACCAGACATTTAGCGGGACAGGAAGTATGTTCTGATTTTGAAATAATTTAGGTGATGGCTTATTTAAGTCTGTAGTCAAACTAATTGTAGGAGCGTCTTGTTCTAACTTAGAAAGAAAATCTGCAAAGTATTGCTCAGGTCGAGAAAGATTCATTTCATCAAGGATGATAATATAAATTTTTTCTTGGTTTGCAGGACACTGAGCTTCATAAAGAGCTTTGAGAAAATCTGACTCATAAAACCTGCCTTCAAATGCGTTGAAGTAACCAATCAGGTCTTGGCGGTCACGCCAACCTGCTTGTATTTCTACTAATTTATATTGACCACCTATTGCACGCGCAAAAGCAATGGGTAAACTTGTTTTTCCTGTACCACTGATACCTTGGAGAATGTGCAAGTGACTCATTGCTAAACCACCTAAAAAAGCTCTGATATCACGTGCTGAATAATACAGTCTTTTCTGCGTGTTGCTATCTTGAGTTAACGGAGATAATGCTATGCGATGACGTAAGTCTTCTGCAAATTTCTTTAGATCAATACTATTTTCGTTAAGCGAAGTATTTGTTTGTAGACTTGTATTAGTGTCCATCCGTGAGCATTCGGGAAAAGGACTTATATTTTGAGATTGCACTAATGCTTCGTTTACATCTGCTCTTAGCTCTTGTAAAGCAGCTTTTAAACGGCTATTACTTGCTTCTAATGCTTCTTTTTCGTCGCGTACAGTTTCAAGTTCTGTTACTGCAATGCGATTATAAGTTGTGCTTCTTTCCAATTCCTGTAACTTTGTACTAAGTCGAAAGCGTTCGTTTTCCCATTGTTCTTTTTGTGACTCTAGTTCTTGTAATCTAGCAACAGCACTTTCGCTAGGTCGTGATGCGATTGTTTGCTCTAATTCAGATTTCTGGCGCCGTAGTAAGTCTAGTTCATCAATAATTTCTTCGGGAGTTTTTTGTCCGAATCTTCTATCAGCTTCTTGCCGTTGAATAAGAGTAGACTGAATTTGATTTCTTATATTGCTAATTTGTTTTAATTGCTCTTTTTGATATTCAATTATTGCTTTGAGTTTCTCTACTTCGGATGCTGCCTTATGATTGATTTTATCCTCTAAAGTCTGTTGATCTTCTTCTAGTAATTCCCTCTCTATTTCTATGTTTTTTTTTTCACGTCGTAATAGCCTTTTTTCTTCAGCTAATTGATTTTTTAATTTTTCTATTTCTTGACGTTCTGTGTTAATCTCAGCTAGCAGCGCTTCTCCCTGCTGCAAAAATCCGGCTTCGGCATTCGATTCGCGTTGACAAACCTGTTCTTCTCTGAAATTGAGTATTGCTTCTTTATGCTGTAACTCTTCTTGGCTCTGTCGTAGTTCCTGATTTTTAATTTCTAGCTGTCGCTTTTGTTCATTAATAACTGTTAAATTTTTAGATTGTTCTTCAACACGTTTAGTTGCCGCATCAAAAATTTTTGCTTTGTACCAACATTCTTGTATACTAAACCCATCTGGTGGATTTGAAGCATCAATATTAGCTAAGTCTGGGTCAGAAAGCCGAGCTTCGGCTTTTGTAGAGAGTTCACTAATTTCTGATAATATGTTATTACTAGTTTTACCTGCTTGATTGTTTTTGGGGACATTTGAGCTTCCCGTTCCAAATCCTTGTTGATTTTTGTTGTCAGCCATATATTTATTTGATTAGATTTACTTAGATTTATATTTATTTTAAGACGTTGGTTTAGAACAATTAATATCTAACATACTACTAACAAACTCATAAACTGTAGAAATTTGTAGCAGTACTTGTGATAGCTCTAATTTTTGGCTACTAGAATGGCTGCTTTGGTCACGCAATTTAGCCAATGTATCTAACCGTTCCAACATATCTGGCGCCCTTGCCGCCGCTAAATATAGTTGGTGTTTAGTATCATGTCGAGTAGCCAACAGTGTAGCTAAAAGCAATGGACGCAGAGAGCCTTCGCCATAGTCGCTGGCTGATTTTATCTTTCCTAGCTTGACATCAAGTAAAGAAATTGGAAGTGGGGTACGAAAACCGACTTTATTAGCTAGTCCATTAAGAATACTTCTATTATGCTCCCGGTCATTTGGAGAAAGTATCTTCCAGCTTGCGTCAGTTGGATGACCTTCTCGAATCACTAGTAAAAGGCTTTCAATAGCTTTTTGTGCTTTGACTAAAACATCATCTAGTTTATCTGCTAAATATTTTAGGCTATTAAGTGACTCAGCTTCTATATAAGCTCTTTGCATAGCTACTAAACTATTAAATATATTTTCCCATCTGCGTATGTCTAAAGTTAACTTACTCTCAACAGCAAGTTCTGCTGTTTCATGAATATATTGAATTAAATCATCTAGTTTTATACTTGTATCTCCTACGTGCCCAAGCATTTCTTGAATGAGCGCTTGCAAACCTTTTAATGTAGGATTTTTATTGATTTGAGTTTCTAGTTTACGCCGTAGCAATGGACTGTCTCCAAGTCCAAAAGGGTCGCAAATGTTCCAACTTGTGGTACTAAACTCATTTTCGGCTAAATAAACAAATGTAGTAAGCCATACTGGTGTTGGATTTTCTTCAACAAAAGATATACATTTTAAATAAGGTACTTGTTCAAAAGTCAACGTATCTTGATTATCTTCCCAATCATCTAAATTTTCACGGTAACGTAATGCTTTACTATGTTTTTTTACAACTTGCAAAATCTCCTGTGGGGATGGTTGAGTTTTGATTATATTTTCTACAGGTAAGGGCATAAAAGCTCGCCTGTAGTCTGGCTTTCCGACTGTTCCTAATACTAAGTCTGGATAACCATGCTGATTAAATTTTACATCTATATATTCTTGACGCTCGATAAAACGCGGTAATAATTCGCTAGTCCAAGGGTCTTGAAAAATAAACCCCGCTATCATATCCTCAGTTGCTAAAGTTTCTCTTTCTAAAATATCTAATCCGCGCTTTGTTAGCAGTCCTCTACTATCAATAAAACTTTGGTCTGTTAGCTGTTTAATTATCAGTGCTGCTAAATCAGCACCAATATCTAATTTTTCACTAATTTCAGGTACTGTGAATGCTCCAACCCGACACATTCCCAAAACAGCTTTCTCTAATATGTTAACTTTTCGAGAAGAAACCTTTGGCGCCACTACTCGATAACACAAAGCAGGTAATAAAAGATATTCTCGCTGGCTCCAGCGATTTGAAGAACGAGGCTTATAATAAAGTATTGGCGTTTCTTTAGTAAAATTCATACTACTACTAGTTTAAATATAAAGATTAAAGAATTTTTCCATATGGTTGTTGACAAAGTTTATAAAAATCTACTAATTCTCTAACTGCTTGAGGAGCAGCTTCAACTTTAACCATCTCTAAATCTCCAACCGTAATTAAAAGACGCTGTTGACGACTCATTGCAACACAAAGACGATTTTCTAACATTAAAAATCCGTACTTTTGAGAATATAATTCTTCACTAGTTGGATTAATTTCATTACTACGAGTCATTGATAGAAAAACTACATCAAATTCTTTGCCTTGAAAAGCATCTACTGTTCCAACTCTCAACCTCTCTACAATTTTACCCTCGTGGTTTCTCGTTTCTCGATAAGATGAAGCAATTTGATAACTTCCATCATCTGTTAACTCAACTATCTCAACATCACAAAGTGCTTTCCAAATTTCTGTAACCTGTGCTGAATAAAAAGCAATGATACCAAATGTAAGTTGTCTATTGTGGTCGATTAACCTTTTCAATTCTTGGGCAATTCTTTTTGCTTCTATGGGACGAGATTTACTTCGTCCTTTAGTTTCTCTACCAGCACTTAATGGAACATTTATCCAAGCTGCAATAACGTTTTCGTAACGAGGTAAATTGTGAGAAAATTCATCTTCTGTTCTACCTGCGCGAATAGGTGGCTCACCGTGATATTCATAAAAAGTTTTGCTGACAAAATCGCCTAAAATCGGATGCATTCGATACTGAGTATCTAAAGTTACTGTGCGTTTAATCCCATCGAGTTTTTCTAACTCTTTCATTTGGATAAATAAACGTTCAAAGAGACTTTTTTTCAATGCATTTTTAGTAGTTTCTGTAGATTTACCTAGTTGACGTTCGATATCCTCTTCGAGAATATGAGGTAGCTGACGGTGGTCTCCTACAAGAATAATGCGCTTTTCCGCTTTAGACATAGGAATAAACAAGTCCAACGGATTTGCTCTTGCAGCTTCATCTACTATTACTGTCTCAAACACTGTATCATCATCCCCTGTTGCTAGCTGCATTTGTTTACCCGAAGATTGCTGACAGGTGGCTGCAAGTACTACTGTATAGTCACGCACCATTTCTCTAACACCTTCGGGGTCAGTTTTTAAGTCCTCTAAGTACTCAGATAACACTGCCTCTACACCTTCTTTTGATTGGCGAACGCGCTCGTACATTGCCTCTCTAACATCATTTAGTAAAATCTCAATTTCTGGGTTAGCAACGGGAGTAATGATCGCAATATCTTGAGGAATTAGTTTTTCAAGTAAATTTTGGCGTAGTACTGCTAATTCTTGTAAAAATGGAGGCGCCTCTTCTTCGATCCACTCACTTGCATTTTGCAACAGCTGACGTTCGGAATTTTCTAAAACTTGTAATGGTTCTAAACGTTTAAGAGCTTTCATTGCTGCACGCGCACCGTCATCAGAAAATGTTAAAGCTTCAGTTCTGATTGACTTTACCGCTTTTAGTACTAACTCTCGTTCTTCAGAATTTTCAGAATAAGCAAGGTTTTGCCCCCTAGCTGCCAGAAGAGCGTATTCCAACAATTTGTCACTCAATTGAGCTTTGATTTTACCTTGAGTAAGTTCAAATATTTGATTAATTAGTATTTTTGTTTGCTGAGGATTCCCAGGCGCTAACATATAACTTTCTACAAGATTCCGTACTTGACGCAAAGCAGCACTTTCCGGTAATTCTGGAAAGTTAGCAAGCTTTGCATCTAAAGCTTCTATACGTTCGCGGCGCCAACGGTCTACATTATCTAATTCTTGATTGTTTTTTGTCTTTCCGCCTATCCTAACTGCTGGAAGCCCAAAAACAATAGACCTTTCAGCAGCATTTTCCACAGCATCATGTTGATAACTTGTCAATAGCAAGCGATGAGATACGCTATTACCCGAATCTTCGCTAATTTCTGCTAATCTGGCTTGTAAGGCTGTAATTACTTTAGTTTTTCCAGTTCCTGGTGGTCCCTGAATTAGAGCGATATCTGGAGTATTGATTGCAACCTTTAAAGCTTCTTCTTGACGAGGGGTGGGAGAACCATTAAAAACTTTTTTGGTGTCAGATGAAAGAGCTTTATGTGAGTGAGTACGACGTACAGGAACACGCTGATTCTCCAAAATTAACCCTAACTGTGGCATTGGACAAATGGCTTGTCTAATCAATTGTTCAGCGTTTTTGCGCCGTTTAACACGTATAATATCTCCCTGTAATGAAATATATAAATAACCTTGTAATGGAGGCAATAAATCATCATCTGGATTTGCTGGAATTATATCAAGTGTATTGTTATATATATCCACATTTTCAATTTGTCCAAAAAATGATTTAATTTTACTTTTTTTGGTTTCGTGAGAACTAAAGCTTGTTTGTTGCTCGCTTGCTTCAAGTGAAAATTCTTTTGCCTCTGCAAGTATTCTTAGCCTTTCCGTAAGATTTTCATCTGGAAATAAACTAAATCTATAGTTTCCATTTGGTAACATATGATGACTGCTATAGCTTGCATATCCAAATTGTTGAGCTTTATTAACGATGCTTTCGATTTCTAAGCGATTATATTCTTGCCAAAGCGCCAAGTAACTCTCAGATTTTTCTACTATTAAATCTAATTCGCTACGGGTACTTTGGCGTATAGTTCCAGCCAAAGAAATATCGCAGAAAGAAATATTTGCTTCAACAAGTATAATAGGACGCTGTTCATTATATTCTTGAGTTTGCCGTGTTTTGTATATTCTGTCTATAACTAACTTCTGCTCAGAGTTACGGGAAATATTAATAGTTATTTCTTTACTATATAAACTAAATGTTTTTTCTAAACAGTTTTGAAGATTTTTCCCTACTTGAAGTAGCGCTCGTCTAGGATTACCGTCTTTACTAGCAGGCAGTAAAAATTTTCCTGTCAGCCATTCAATCACTTTGTTGGTAGATGCATTATTACGAATATGTTTTTCGCGAATATCCTCGATAATTCTTTCGTCTACACCAATTTGTAAATTGCCAGATAATAAAAGTGTTTGGGGGAACTCATGTATTTGTAATATTAATATGTTAGGTGACTTTTTAGGAATTACAGAAGCAACCCAACATAAACATGGTAGATTTCGCTCAATAATATCTTGTAAAATACTCTTATTTTTTTTGTCAGTTCCTCTTACTTCCCAAACATCTTCTGCATTATGACGCAGAAGAATTTCACCAGTAGCTTCAGATAAATATAAAAAAACTTCGTTATTAACAGATAAGCTATCTCGACCATCAAAAGAAGTGCGGCTTCCTTGTTCAATCTCTACAGTATAAACTCGTCCGACCTGAATGTCGCTAACTCTCATACATTTTCTCCTTGAATGATATTAAAGGTAACAACGCGATGAGAAAAATCAAGATTACCAAAGTGTAAAAGCCAATAACCGTATCTATCTGATTTAACGGGAAAAGTAATCCATTTATCACGTACCTCTCTTTCTACTCTTTGGCTTCCTTGATATGTTAGCCAAAAACATTGATTGTTTAGGCTACGAAGTTTGATGTCGTGCCCTTCCAAAATAATTTCAATAGCGGGATTATGCCTGTTCATACCAGTTAAACCGCTAATAATCCTATTTGTTAAAATGAGAGCCTCAGAAGAGTTTAAAGCGAGAGACTGTAAAGGCGACTGTTTTTCAATACATTTTTGTATAGGTTCCCAACGTTGGATTCTAACTTGAACAAAAGTAGGTCGGGTATGCCCACACCAAGAACAATGCTTTTGATTTGCATAGTAAGTACTATTGCATTTTGGACAAGTAATAGTAAAATCTGCAGCAGCATACAATTTTTCTGCCCACTTTTCAACACCAGGTCTTTTTTGTGGTTCTTTAAGACCAACTGCAAAGCTAGTTTGACACAGCTGTTTTAATTTTGGAGAAAGGACAATATCTCTAGGAAAGCCGTGGCTAGTAGAATTGCTATTATCTACAGGGTCATCAATCCAAGGTAAATGTCCTTCTAAAGCTTGTATTTCCACTTCCGGTTCCCCATCGCTAACCATATCTCCCATTAATGGATGTACGAGGGATAAAGTTTGAAATGCAATGACTGCAAAAGCATGAGCATCTGTTAATGTATTTGCTCCAGACTTTCCTACAATTAATTCTGGCGCACCAAATTCTGGGGTATAGAAATTGATAGAAGATGAAGAACTTTCATAATGAAGGTTATCAGCATCAATTAACCTGATAATGTCATTATTATTAATATCAGAAGAAATAAATAGGTTATTTGGTGAAGGATCAGTATAAACCAGTCCTTTCCCGTGTAATTGAGCTAAAGTCTCTGCAAAATGTGCTAGTAATAATAAACGGCGCCGTAGTCCCCCACCTTGTAAATACCATTCTACTAAACAGTTTGTATTTTTAGGAATATCGATTAGCTTACTAATGGGAACCATATCAGTCAAAAGTTCCATTACATAACCAAGATGTGGGGGTTTGAGAATTTCTAAAGGACGTGCGATAGGAAGCTTCTCTATATCATATAACATTCGCACGGATGTTAATTGCTGTTTTAAAATAGTGCGACGTGCAAGAGAAGTGTTAAAAATAACTTTAACTGCTAAATTAGCATTTTTTACGGAAAAAACAGCGCCCTGCCCTCCACGACCTAGCTCTTTCTCTAGTGCGTATACATTACTATTTTCATCGACTACTAGTTTTATTTTTGTCATTGAATTGCACCCGCTAAATTATGTGTTTAACGCCAAAGAACTGCCAAAGTCTTATCATCTAGGTGGTTAGGTGTAGGCCAATTTCGCAACTCAAAGGAAAGCTTTCTCCGACGGGCTGCTGGTTCCATAACACCAAGCTCTTCAGTAAGACATTTAATAAAATCTCCTACCCGTTCACCGATTAAATCATCTGCTATCCCATCAGTTGCTAGCAATATAGCAGCACCAGGAGGAAAACTAGGTCTAGTAATAAATACCCATTCTTTAGTTGACTGTGCTATACCCAAAGCTGTAGTTTGATTACAAAACCCGATACGCTCATCACCAAGTATAGTAACCTTGCCATTATTTTCTCGAATAGCTGCAATTCCATCACCTAACTTGGCTACAACTAGCCGACCATTCCGAAGCACTGTTGCAAATAGACATGTAGCTGCGCTATCTTCTTCACTAGCCGGCAGTACCCGTAGTCCCCACAGTATATGTATCAACCGCAGTAGTATTACTAGTGGTGCCTCCGAAGCTTTTGCCCAATGACGTAAAGCTTCCTTGACTGTTCGACAAGCCATACGCGAACCATTTCGAGCGTTTGGCTTTGAACCCATACCATCACTGACTATAATGGCAGTACCAAAACTGCCGTGCATACCTTCCCAAGCATCTTCATTGAGGTGCCCATCACGTTGGTGAAGCGGTCCTCTTACAGAAGCACCAAAGTACTGTACCTGATTTTGGAATTTTGCCATTAGAATATTATGTCTTCAACATTACCAAAGTCTGGGATTGAAATAATAGCTGGATTCACGCTTCTGGTACGACTTCCGACAGTTACTGTCACCCAACGGAAAAACTGCCGAATTTGAGAAGCTTCATCTGCATGAAATACAGGAACATCCTGTTGTTGACCTTGTAAAAATTCCTTAAGTACTTCATAGTCGGCATCGGCACCAATTGCAATTGATAAACGCAAAGCTTTGGATGCTCGCGGCGAATTCAGTAATTGCCGTAGCGGTTGTTTCCAATCATCGGTAGGTTGTCCATCGGAAACTAAGACGATAGTGGGGTGATAGTCTCGGCTTTCAATTTGGTTTTTATCCTCTAGCTTTTTGGTAGCTAATTCAAAAGCTGCTGCCATCGGGGTTTGACCTGCTGCTTGCATACTAGTCCACTGAATTTGAGATGCTGCTTGTAAAGGCTGATGAAATTTTGCACCTTCTTTACCAAAAGTAATTACTGCAACATAAATTTCTGCACGGACATCTTCCTCTTCTGAAAAAGAAGTAATCATGTCAGAGATTGCTCGGTTTAAAGTTTCAATTTTGCCTTCAACGCTCATGCTCCCACTGACTGTCTCCTCTTGAATCATGAGGATAAGGAGGGTCACAATAAAATAATGTATCTTCACTATCGTAACGTTGAATTACTTTAATCGCTGCATCGTTTTCTATTTGTACTCGTAAAAGTCGCGCTCTCAATTTCTGGTAAGTCTTCCACGCTTCCTAACCACCGAGAAACGGCGCCTGCCAATGAGAGCGCGCTTCGGTTAATTTACAATGTGCCCCGGAACCCAGAGCTAGCTGTTTGTGCTAAACCTGTTCTTACCTGCCTTGCCCGAATAAAAAATCGCCTTGCCCGTTCAAAGTTAGATATATCGGGAGTGAGTCGAGAAATCGCAACTTCAAATTCTTCGCGCGAGAACGGAGTTAAGCCAATTGCCTCTATTAACCTTTCTTTACCGGAGCGCAGTACACGAAAAAAATTTACAACCTCGCCATCGATATCATTATATGTTTCTACTGGCGCCAGCTTACGATTGAGTAAAATTGCTGCGGAACCGCTAAATGGTTCACAATAATGCACAGCTTCAGGTAAAAGAGGTAACAACCTTTTCTTCGTGACTAAATTTACCACCATACCACCCAAAAGCTATTAGCTTGTTTTTACCCATACTTTTACCCCTATGAATTAATTTAAGCACATTCTAAATACTATCGCACAATAATATAAGCTGCAACGCACGTTCTGTATTTATCCAATTGTTTTTAGGACTGTAATCTATGACTTTTATAGCAAATAAAAAGGCGCCAATCATAAATAATGAAAGGCGCCGTCGTTATCAGGGTGCATCTACCATATAGGTATTCGTAGTTACTAGAGATGCATCAGGATAGAACTAATATAATTTGCGTGTTCACTTTTTATGAAGTTGTTGAGGAAACAGTTTGTTTAGTAGCACGTTGCTTGCTGTTCTCTAACGCACGACTCAAAATTTGATTTCGTTCTTCTTCTGGCAAAGAAGCTAAGTACCTTTCTGCTGCTGTCAACAGTATATCTGCTACTTTTTTAGAAATTATCATTGTTCTGTATCGAGCTAATTATTTTTAGATTAGTTCGTTACTGAGAAATTTCTGTTCGTAAGTAACTGATATATTAATCAATTTTTAGATTATTACCTATTATAAGTTTTTGAGAGTAAATATAAAAAGGCGCCAATCATAAAGAATGAAAGGCGCCGTTGTTATCAGGGTGCATCTACCATATACGTATTCGTAGCTACTAGAGATGTATCAGGATAAAACGAAGAAAAAATGGTTCTTTCGTACATAGCGTGCTAAATTTTAATTAAAATCAATAATTTTCCTTTCAAATCAAGGTTTACAGGAACTTACAGTTGAAATTTCAGTAATTTTATCGTTATAAAGGTAATATCTGATTGCACTACTATTAACATTGACATTTCGATAATCAAAACCATAGACGACACTATGGTTTTTGTCGAACTGCCAGCTATGGGTAGCTTGAAAACCATAAGAAAGAAGTTTGTTTAGTTTGAAATCTTCTGTTGAATTGAGGCGGGATAGTTATAGAATTAGAGTCAGTTACAAATGTCACATTTAGCTAGTTTTATTATCCAATTTTAAAGCATACTAATCCAGATTATTACCACAGAGGCGCAGAGGTGACAGAGAAAGAAAAAAGATACATCTGTAAGTGGCACCCCAATATTGTCAACAAATGTAGCGACTAAGCGTCTTATGGTTTTTTGGTGGTAATTAGCGAAAGGCGGTGGTTTCGCTATGCCTATTCGTGAAGGCAAAGCACAAGAAATCTACATCGTTACCTCTGGTGAAATGATGGCGATGTATGCTGCTAACAACATTGCTCGTGGTATTTTGAAATATGCTCACTCCGGTGGTGTACGTTTAGGTGGTTTGATTTGTAACAGCCGTAAAGTTGACCGTGAAGCTGAATTGATTGAAAACTTAGCTGAACGTCTCAACACCCAAATGATTCACTTCGTACCTCGCGACAATATCGTTCAACACGCTGAATTGCGTCGTATGACTGTTAACGAGTACGCACCAGACAGCAACCAATCTCAAGAATACCGCGCGTTAGCTACGAAGATTATCAACAACGACAAACTTACCATTCCTACACCTATGGAAATGGACGACCTCGAAGCGCTGTTGATTGAATACGGTATTCTTGATGACGATACCAAGCACGCAGAAATCATCGGTAAGCCTGCTGAAGCAACCAAATAATTGACAGTGTAGGAAAGAAAAGGAGGTAGGGAAGATTTAAGGAACATACAATCCTTTCCCCTTCCCCTTTTCCCCTCTCACCAAAGACGCACTTATCTCCACATCTAACTGTTAAATAGTAACTGAGGCAAGATATGACACCTCCTGACAAGAATATTGTAGAAGAACATCAGAAGCTTATTGAGGAAGTTCTCGAAGCTTACCCTGAGAAATCTAAGAAAAAACGCGCGAAACACCTCAACGTTCACGAAGAAGGCAAGTCTGATTGCGGCGTTAAGTCTAACATTAAGTCTGTTCCTGGTGTAATGACCGCGCGTGGATGTGCTTACGCAGGTTCCAAAGGGGTGGTATGGGGACCAATCAAAGACATGGTCCACATTAGCCACGGTCCTGTAGGTTGCGGTTACTGGTCATGGTCTGGTCGTCGTAACTACTATGTAGGTCAAACTGGTATCAATAGCTTTGGTACTATGCACTTTACCTCCGACTTCCAAGAACGTGATATCGTATTTGGTGGTGACAAAAAACTCATCAAAATCATCCACGAAATCGACGAACTCTTCCCCCTCAACAAAGGTATTTCGATTCAATCTGAATGTCCTATCGGTTTAATTGGGGATGACATCGAAGCTGTAGCGAAGAAGACCTCGAAAGAAATCGGTAAACCCGTAATTCCACTTCGCTGTGAAGGTTTCCGTGGTGTTTCGCAATCTTTAGGACACCACATTGCTAACGACGCTATCCGTGACTGGGTATTCCCTCACTTCGACAAAGCTAAGAAAGAAAACACACTCGACTTTGAACCAGGTCCTTACGACGTTGCATTAATCGGGGATTATAACATCGGGGGTGACGCTTGGGCAAGCCGCATGTTACTCGAAGAAATGGGATTGCGTGTTGTGGCCCAGTGGTCTGGCGATGGAACGATTAACGAACTTATCCAAGGACCTGCTGCTAAGTTAGTTTTAATCCACTGCTACCGCTCGATGAATTACATCTGCCGTAGTTTGGAAGAAACCTATGGCTTGCCTTGGATGGAATTTAACTTCTTCGGTCCCACTAAGATTGCTGCATCGCTTCGTGAAATTGCTGCTAAGTTTGATGACAAAATCCAAGCAAATGCTGAGAAAGTTATCGCTAAGTATCAGCCTATCATGGACGCGGTTCTTCAGAAGTATCGCCCTCGTCTCGAAGGCAACACCGTAATGCTTTATGTCGGTGGTTTACGTCCTCGTCACGTTGTCCCTGCATTTGAAGACATCGGGATCAAGGTTATTGGTACAGGTTACGAATTCGCACACAGCGATGACTACAAACGTACTACTAGCTATATCGACAATGCGACCATCATTTATGATGATGTTACCGCATATGAGTTCGAGGAGTTTGTGAAAGCTAAGAAACCTGATTTGATTGCTTCTGGTATTAAAGAGAAGTATGTTTTCCAAAAAATGGGACTACCCTTCCGCCAAATGCACTCCTGGGATTACTCCGGTCCTTATCACGGTTACGACGGTTTCGCAATCTTCGCGCGCGACATGGACTTAGCACTCAACAGCCCAACCTGGGGATTAATTCACACTCCTTGGAAAAAAGCTGAAGCCACTGCAAAAGCTGCTTAATTAATAGTTAGAGTTGCCTGGGGTTTTAACCCTAGGGAAGGGTTGAGAGTTAAGAGCGGGAGTGAGGAGTTAAGAGTTAACAGCTAATTTCTTATCTCTAACTCCTAACTCCTCCTAACTCCGTATCACTCATAACTCTTAACTCTTAACTCTTAACTAAACCTTTACCAACCATTACGCTACAAAAGAGATAAAGAAAATGCCTCAGAATCCGGAAAGAATCGTCGATCACCTAGAGCTATTCAAGCAAGAAGAATACACTAAGCTCTTTAAGAACAAGCACGAACAGTTTGAAGGCGCCCACCCAGCAGAAGAAGTAGAACGTGTTTCTGAGTGGACAAAAGGTTGGGAATACCGTGAAAAGAACTTTGCTCGTGAAGCATTGACCGTTAACCCAGCTAAAGGTTGTCAACCAGTAGGCGCCATGTTCGCTGCACTAGGTATTGAAGGAACTCTTCCTTTCGTTCAAGGTTCTCAGGGTTGTGTAGCGTATTTCCGTACACACCTTAGCCGTCACTACAAAGAACCTTGCTCGGCAGTTTCTTCTTCGATGACCGAAGACGCGGCAGTATTCGGTGGTTTGAACAACATGATTGAAGGTTTGGAAGTTTCTTACAAACTTTACAAGCCCAAAATGATCGCTGTTTGCACCACCTGTATGGCGGAAGTTATTGGAGACGACCTTGGCGCCTTTATTTCCAACGCTAAAGGTGCAGGTGCTGTACCCGAAGATTTACCAATTCCTTTTGCTCATACTCCTAGCTTCGTTGGTTCACACACCACTGGCTACGACAACATGATGAAGGGTATTCTTCTTAACCTTACTGAAGGTAAGAAGAAGAGCAGCAGCAACGGTAAAGTTAATATTATCTCTGGTTTTGATACCTATGTAGGTAACAACCGTGAAGTTAAGCATATGCTTGACTTGATGGGAGTTGAGCATACCATTGTTTCCGACACTAGCGACTACTTCGATGCACCTAACGATGGTGAGTACCAAATGTACCCAGGTGGTACAAAGATTGAAGATGTAGCTGATACCATCAACGCGAAAGCAACTGTTTGTTTACAACGCTACACCACACAGAAAACTCGCGAGTACATTGAGAAAACCTGGAAGCAAGAAACAAAAGTTCTTCGTCCTTTCGGTGTTAAGGGTACTGACGAATTCTTGATGGCTATATCAGAAATTACTGGTAAGTCCATACCTAAAGAGTTGGAAGTTGAACGCGGTCGCTTAGTTGACGCGATGACTGACTCTTATGCGTGGATTCACGGTAAGAAATTCGCTATCTATGGTGACCCTGACCTCATCTACAGCGTAACTTCATTCTTGCTCGAAATGGGCGCCGAACCTGTTCACATCCTTTGCAACAACGGTGACCAAGAATTTAAGGCTGAAATGGAAGAAATGCTCAAAGCTAGCCCATTCGGTCAAGGCGCCACTGTTTGGATTCAAAAAGACTTGTGGCACTTCCGTTCACTATTGTGTTGGCTATCAAGCAACGATTTGTTCGAGTTCTTCGAGGTGTTGTGTATTTAGAAGGCTTTCTTCCTCATTTAAATCCTGATCAGAACTAGACTGAGCTTGCTGTTCTTTTACTGTTGTTATTTGTTGATTAATTATTGGTAATGCTTTACCTTGACTAATTGCTTTTTTTAATAATTCAAATCGTTCTGGTTCTTCAATTCGACGCAAAAGTTGTAAGGTATAACGACTAATTATAACTTCATTGCTCAAATCGAAAATGTCATTATTATATTCATCTTCTTGACTCAACAAGAATTCTTCGCTGGCATCAAACAAAGCTTCCACAACCGAGGGAATGGCATTTACAGGAATTTCTTGAACGGTGGTTTCAAGCTGTTCTAGAAAAATGCTAGTTTGTGCCATACCTTCAGTACGTTTTTGCTTAACAAGTTCTATTAGATTTTCTTTAAACCTTTCTGTATCGTAAGTCAAAGCAAGCATAGCTTTTATTTGAGTGTTAGATAATTCATATGCTGACAATGCTAAACGGAAGTAGATTGGAAATATTTCTAAACTACACACACGTAGTTGTTGGCGCCATTCAGACTCTTTCTCATCTAGAGAACTATGACTCCAAACAGATTTTAATTTTGGAAAAAGCTGCATGAGTAGATTTTGTACAGGCTGCTTGTCTTCAGGGGGTAATTGAGCAATCCAGGTATTAAGTAAATTTTTCAATCCATCTGTGGAAGTATCAACCTTACCTGCGAAAGCATAAGGATTTTGGGGGATTATATCATATATAGCTGGGCAAAAGATTCGCAAACACTCAATAGCAATAAAATCAATTGGATTGACTTCGCCTTTTACTGCTGGATATGTAACGGTTAAAGTGTTAGTTAAACGAGTAATGGCGGGTATTTTATTAATAAAATGGTCTATCCCTTGGAAGTAAATACTACTCCAGTGTGTTTGATTAAACTGTTCTTTTGCTATATTGGTAAATACTCTATTAAGTTTTTTAAAAAACAGCTTGCGAAGTAAGGTTTTACTTGGAGTAGGTAACTCAAACTCAGCTTGAATAATTTGTTTTAAGTATGATTCTTTAGATACTGCTTGTGTTTCTGTAATTGTTTCCATTACAGCTTCTTTATTAAAGACTAGAACATAGACAACGTTGGAGAAATTTGGAATTGCTTTAAAAATCCGAAATAGCTGCTTGATATCCTCACCAGGTAACCTATCTATATCATCAACTGTTACAACTATTCGTCTATCTTGCTTCGCGAGCGTCTTTTCTACTTCTTCTTTAAACTGCGAAGCTTCCTTCTCTTTATCATCTAATAATGTTACTAATGCCTTGCCAGTTTGAGCATAAGGTAAAGGAATATCTGAAATAACTTGGGCAAAATCAGCCAGTGTCTTTCTTATACCCCTTGGCACGGCTTTTTCTTTGCTTAAAACGTTTTGTAATTGCTCAAAAAATCGCCTTGTAATATTTTGGTGTCCAGAAAATAGCCAGGGATTAAAAGGAACAATAATTGGTTGTTCGTCTTCTGGCTTTTGTTGAAGATAATGAACTAAAAAGTTTAATAATGTAGACTTACCAGAGTTCCAAGAGCCGTAAATTCCAATTATGAAACCTTCAGGAAAGTTCATTTTACAAATGCTGTCTGCTAGATACTTTGCAAAGCTGGCATGACCTAGCAAGTCATTTTCTGGATTGACTAAGGAGCTGTCTGTTGATATATCGTTAATATCGGTAGTATACGTCATAACACTTTTATTATTTACAAACAGAAGCCCGGTCATAAGCAATAAACCGGGCTTCTATCATTCTATGTGTAAGTATTAATTCGGTTCAATTGAAACAGAAAAATTTTCCGTTCAATCAAAATTAAATACTACTTAGCAGCAGCGGCTTCGCGTTCTTTGGTTTCTTTAATTACGGTCTCTGCTACGTTGGCAGGACATGGCGCGTAATGAGAGAATTCCATCGAAAACTGACCGCGACCAGAAGTCATGGTACGTAAGTCACCAATGTAGCCAAACATTTCGCTCAATGGTACATCCGCTTTAATACGGGCGCCAGTAGGGCCTGTTTCTTGGGATTTAATGAGTCCACGACGACGGTTTAGGTCACCAATTGCATCACCCATATAATCTTCAGGTGTAAACACATCGACTTTCATGATGGGTTCAAGCAACTGAGGAGAAGCTTTAGGCAAGGTTTGACGATAAGCAGCTTTAGCAGCGATTTCAAACGCAATAGCTGATGAGTCAACAGGGTGGAAACCACCATCAACCAAGGTAAATTTCAAATCTACGCAAGGGAATCCTGCTAATACACCTTTATCGATACTGCTTGCAAAACCTTTTTGAACTGCAGGCCAGTATTCTCTAGGTACGCTACCACCAGTTACCTTGGTCTCAAATTGGAAACCACTACCAGGTTCACCGGGTTCAACAATGTAATCGATTTTAGCGTATTGACCGGAACCACCAGATTGTTTCTTGTGGACGTAGCCATCTTCGACGCGCTTAGTCACAGACTCACGGTAAGCAACTTGAGGTTTACCAACTTCGACTTCAACACCGTGAGTACGTCTGAGAATGTCAACTTTAATATCCAAATGTAGCTCACCCATCCCCTTGATGATGGTTTCGCCACTTTCGGAATCAGTTTCAACGCGGAATGATGGGTCTTCCTGTACCATTTTACCGAGTGCAATCCCCATTTTTTCGGAGGTACCTTTCTTGGTAGGTGTCACCGAGATGGAAATAACTGGCTCTGGGAACACCATTGGTTCCAAGGTTGCGGGAGCTTTGGGGTCGCAAAGGGTATGTCCGGTTTGGACGTTTTTCATCCCTACAATGGCTACAATGTCCCCAGCTTGAGCGGAATCAATTTCTTGACGGTCGTTAGCGTGCATCTCAACCAAACGGCTAATACGTTCGGTTTTACCTGTTGCGGTATTGAGAATTGTATCACCCTTGTTTAATACACCAGAGTATAGACGGGTAAAGGTGAGGGCGCCAAAGCGGTCATCCATAATTTTAAACGCCAGTGCCCGTAACGGTTTCGCTGGGTCTACAATAGCAAATTCGCCAGTTTCGTTACCTTCTAAATCTACTTCTGGTTGTGGTTTTACTTCTGTTGGGTTGGGCAAGTAGTCAACAACAGCATCGAGTACTAACTGCACACCTTTGTTTTTAAACGAAGAACCGCAATAGGTGGGGAAGAAGGAAAGATTAATAGTGCCCTTACGAATGCAACGCTTAATTTCTTCAATGGAAAGTTCTTCGCCTTCTAAATATTTTTCCATCAATGTGTCGTCTTGCTCGACAGCTGTCTCAATCAGCATCTCGCGGTACTTTTCGACATCATCTTTCATTTCGGCGGGAACTTCTTTGATTTGATAGTTCATTGGGTCGCCGGAATCATCCCATATCCATGCTTTACGGGTTAATAAATCTACCACGCCTACAAAATCGTTCTCTGTACCAATTGGTAGTACCATCACCAACGGTTTCGCTGCTAGGACATCATTAATTTGCTTAACAACTCGGTAAAAGTCGGCGCCAATACGGTCAAGTTTGTTAATGTAAACGACGCGAGCGACCTTAGAGTCATTGGCATAACGCCAGTTGGTTTCAGACTGAGGTTCAACACCACCACTAGCGCAAAATACACCAACACCACCATCAAGCACTTTCAGCGAACGATAAACTTCAATGGTAAAGTCAACGTGTCCAGGGGTATCAATAATATTGAATTGGTGATCGTTCCAAAAACAGGTGGTTGCAGCAGATTGAATTGTAATGCCTCGCTCTTGTTCTTGTTCCATGAAGTCGGTCGTCGCCGCACCTTCATGCACCTCACCAATTTTGTGGATTTTTCCTGTCAGTTTCAGGATTCTTTCTGTTGTGGTGGTTTTACCAGCGTCTACGTGGGCGAAGATACCGATATTTCGATAACGAGTGAGGTCTTTCATGTTTTAACTAACTACTAGAAACCGTTGGCGAATAGCTCTAAAATGGCACTATAGAATTAACCAGAATTGCCTTCGAGCGCCAGCAAGGGCTGGATTTCTCTAACATAGAACACCGGAAGTTGCCCTGATGTTTTAGAAAACTTAATAATTACACAATGATTATAAGCTAACCTGTGCTATGCAGGTTGATTCGGGCACAAAAAAGCTAAGACTTTAATTTAAATGGCATGGTTATTAGTTTCCCATAGGGCGGAAGTATTTATGTCTCGGATTAAGTTAGCACAAATTTTCTTTCTTGTGGGCTTTTTATGCTATAGATACGAGGCACCTCTTGTTGAATAGTAAGCTCTTAATCCATACAACAAAGGCAATTACATTCTCTCCAGTAAAATTAATTACACCAATATCTCTTTTTACGTATTTATATTGTCTAATATTCGCATTTTCATTAACAGGTTAAGTATCAACAATAACTTATTCTTACTCTCTGTGCCCTCTGTGTATCTGTGGTAAAATAACTTACCCGCATAAGTCAGTATTACAAAATCAGCCAAAATCAGCCACATCCAGAATTACAAACAGCATAAAAGCAACATGGTGTATATATATTGTAGTCCTGGTTGTGGCTGTTGTGTTGGGATCTTTATTTGATCACTTGGTCTAACAGTTTTCGTGCGGGTTGTGCTTTTGCTAGTGCTGCTTGATGGTCACTGTAAGAGCGAACAAGGCGAGATAGACCGCTGACACCTGCCTTAAGTAGCTCTAGGTCTTCTCCAGCAAGCATTTCTCCATCAAGCATTCGCCCAATTAAAGGTTTAATATCGCCTACTTCTTGACGAGCTTTTTGGAGTTTTTCTAACGCACTTAGTAAAGCCTTAAGTGAGTTTAAGATATCGTCAATATCCTGGGTGCCTTCAGAGAGTTCAGATTCATCTTGAACTGGCGCCAGGTCGTCTGCGTCTGAAACAGAGGGTAGCTCAGTAGCAGATGTTTCACTTTTTGTCCCATTAGTCCGTGCCATCAACACTTCCTCTAGCAATTTTCCTTAGTTTATCGTTTTATAGGGGTAAAATCTCCAACCGTATGGGTGTAAAACATGTGCGTTACTAACAGAACTTTTTGAAATCGCAGTTATTGTTAGAGAAGCGATAACAATAACTATGAAACGTGAAACCCTAGCTGAATTAGTAGCTCGGACTGTAATTGAGTTTGAAAAGCGCTCTGCACAGCTACAACAAGCCTCACAGACACAACATAAACCCAAACGTCGTAGGTCTGCTGCTTAATCTTTGATCCCCCCAACCCCCCTTATTAAGGGGGGCTAAGATTTGTTTGCGTACAGTGCTAAGATTTGTTTGCGTACAGTGTTAAAATTTGTATTCTTTCTTGTTCCCCCCTTATTAAGGGGGGCTAGGGGGGATCAATTCTAGAAAAACAACGGATAACTGATTTGTTAAAACAATTCGTATTCTGATAATCATACTTATTCTATAAGATAAACTATCCGTTACATCCGTTATATCCGTTGCCAAGTATTATGGTGTCTAGTCGTTTGCAATCGTTCTTACTGTTGCTGGTTTTGGCGCCCTTGAGTGGATTTGCGGTTGAGCCGAATAATAGTTTGTCACAATCTGTGGCACAAACGATTAGTGCTGGCAAGAATCAAGCTGATAAGCTGATAAAAGAAGGTGAAGAATTACGCGATAGAAATCAGTTACAAGCAGCTTTGAAAAAGTTCTTAGAAGCGTTAAATATTTCGCGTCAAAATAAGAACCTAGCAGGTGAGGATAAAGCGCTTAATAATATTGGTAATGCATATGCTGATTTGAATCAAACGCAGCAAGCTATTAGTTATTATCAACAGGTTGTTAAGTTGCGAAAGCTACAGACAATACTGATTTAGAAACGCGAATATTGTCTAATATTGGACTTACTTATCGAGATAGCAGCGATACTCAACACAAAACCATCAATAGGAGAAGAAGCCACTAAGACAAAAGTAAAACAACTAAAAGTGTAGTTGTTTCCTTATGGAGTGTAGACGACGTATCAACCAAACTATTAATGACCGAATTTTATCGGCAAATGTAGAAAACACCCGATAAAGGCGCCGTGCTTCGTCAAGCCATGCTAACCATGATGAAACAATACCCCAACCCCGAACACTGGGCTGCTTTTACTTTAATAGGAGAATCAATATAATAATTGGGGCAAAACGTTTTCCTTCATGATGCCTAACACCCTAGAAGGGTGAGGCTACACAAACAAAGCCTGCCTACGCAGGCTAAAAATACAAGTGCAAATTATAATCAAAACACTTATTTATTTGTCATGAGTCGTGAACGTAAACGAAGTTTTCCCGCAGGGTAGCATCTTATCAATTTTAAACATACATTACAATTCCATGATTATAAAAACACTAACAAAACAAGACGCTGAAGATTACCGTCAAATCAGATTAGAAGCCTTATATAATAACCCAGACTCATATGGCACAATGTATCAAGAAGAAGCAACCAAGACAATAGATGACTTTAGAGATAAAATACCAGTAGATAACAACTTTATATTAGGCTGCTATGAAAATAAAAAACTAATTGCGATATTAGCATTTCATCAAGAATCAAGAATAAAAACAAAGCATAAAGCCTACATACGTAGCATGTACGTCAAACCAGAATATCGGCGCCAAGGAATAGGAGAGCTACTGCTAAACGAATTAATCGAAAAAGCAAAAGCTACAAACGAGATAGAAATACTATTACTAGATGTCGTCACAAATAACGTACCAGCAAAACAATTGTATCTATCATTTGGCTTTAAAATATATGGAATCGAAAAAATGGGGTACAAATTCAATAATCAATATTTTGATATAGAGTACATGCTTCTGCAAATTAAATGATAGAATTTAAGGTCATCGCAACAAGCATTCCACAGCTTTTTGAACGTATATTACAAGCTGAAGGCAAGTACTATTTCGATTCTCCTGATTTTACACCAGATTGTGTATTTGAAAATTGAAAATATTTTAGTCTCTTGAGGGACTTCCAACAATTTAATTCTCCATCTTGTGGAATGGGCATCCTTGCCCGTTCCAAGTATCGGCGCCACTCCACAAGGTCCCCAACTTATATCTTGCACTTTGATTGTTGCATGTAATATTAATTACAAAATTTATAACTACGCTCCTACCCGCATAGGGTTAAAACCCATATGCTAATAGCTTAAGTCCATTAAAATGGACTGGAGAATAATGTAGTATTAATCACATTTTATTCTGAAATCAGGAATTAGTACGTAGAGGTGCAAGATATCAGCCTCCGACTGGCGCCCCAAGCGCTCCAGTAAAATATAAAACTAGCACATTGTTTGGAACCCTTACTATATATCGATTGTTTAAATGTGCAAGTTAGAAGCGTCCGACTGGTGGCGTTCGCCACCCGTTACTTATGCAGAGAAACTTTTATAATAGAGTTACCCTGGCAGCTAAAACCGGATTAACGCTCTTTGTTCTTAAGCCTGCTTAGGAGCGTGGTTCTGGGTATCAATGGTTACTATATTGGTGAAGTAGCAATGCTACTATCCCGGTCAGAAGAATGTTTTAAATTAGACCAACCCAGGCCAGGGTATTTATTAGTATTTGGTTTAGAGTTGAAATTGACTCTAGCCTGTTTTGTTATGCCACCAAATTTTAAATTGGCGCAAATTTTCACGATTTTCGGCGTTTTCAGCTTCTACTGGTGGTGGAAAAAGTTTCTCAGAAGCTAGCGGTAAGCGCTTGCTTGGCTTATTTACAATCAAACTATACCAAAATTATTAGGCACAGGAAACGGTATTAACTTGAATGTCTACATTAAGATTTTTACGAAGAACATTTATAATGCTAGTCAAATTATCCATAGTAGGATTACCTTTTGCCGATAGCATTCTATGAAGGCTTTTGCTAGGTTTAGATGTTTGATTAGCAAGCTCTTCAAAACCTACAGTTGCATTTACAATATCTCTTAGTATAAGCCTCGCGGTTTCTGGTTCACCATTTAAAAACAATAAAATCGCTTCATTTAATAATGCTGTTGCAAATGCTGAATCTTTCTGAAGTCGTGCATTGACTGTTTCTTTAGAATCTCTTGTTAATGTCATACTTGCTACCTATCCTTTTTATTTTTTCCCTTAGTTTCCTTTTCTTATTCTTTGCTAACTTTTTTACGCGTGCTTTTGCACTCCTGATACAATTGCTTTACTTGTTCAACATCAGATTGGTGACTTTTCTTTATCCCACCACTTATATTTACATATTATAGTAACTTATATGTTACCATACATCAAGTCCTGTTGTTGTGCAAGGGATGCTTGACCTACCAAAACTTAGGAAAGCGATTATTTTTAGGAGTTAGAATTTGCCTACACGAGACCAATCGGATACTGCCATATTCTTATGTCAGTTATTATCTAATTTATTTCAACCGATACAAGTGTTCCGTTACGACCAGAAATTGAAAACGATTTACATTCAAGCTGGGACAGGTGACGAAATTGCGCTCATAATAGAAGAAAATGGGAATTGAGAGTTTGTCGTATGATGCCAAATCTGTCTCAAATGACTTTTGCTGAATTAAAGCGGTATTTATCTGAACATAGAAATGACCAAGAAGCTTTTCGGGCAGGATTAGAGGTGTTGATGAGCCGCCGTAATCCTGCAAACCTCCAACCTTCTCCTTTTGAGCTTGCTAACCCAGAAAGTGAGGTAGAAGCTATTTTGAAAGAAAAACTAAAGCAAGTTGAGTAGTATTGGTAGGTTAGTGGTGCGTCATTGCCTTTGTTTAAAGCCAGGACTTGTTTTAGATGGTAACATTCACCTGATAGCACCCTACTTTATACTTGTGTGTTAGAAGTGCATTACTTCTCGTTTATTTTTAGCTTGTGGATGATTTAACTTTGCTTAAATTGCCAGAAATGGCTGATATTTGGCAGCAAACCCTTAATTGGCAACCTGACGCTCAACAACAATTACTGTTTCAGCAGTTGTATGAGTTAATACTTATTGGCAACAAACAACTTAACCTTACCCGTATCACCGACCCTCAAGAGTTTTGGGAAAAACATTTATGGGATTCATTACGGGGAATTAAGCAATTTTTAGGAGCAAATAAAAAGTTAACTGTAATTGACATAGGCACAGGCGCCGGATTTCCTGGTATTCCTACTGCAATCACAGTAGTAAATTGTACTGTCGATTTACTCGATTCAACTCATAAAAAGGTTACTTTTCTCGAAAAAACAGCAGCCGAATTAAATTTAAGCAATGTTAGAACAATTACAGGTAGGGCAGAAGAAATCGGTCAACAACGTACTTATCGTGGAAAGTATGATGTAGCTTTAATTAGAGCAGTTGCAGGTGCGACAGTTTGCGCTGAGTATAGTTTACCTTTGCTCAAACAAAATGGTTTAGCTGTTATTTATCGCGGAACTTGGGCGCCAGAAGAAAAGCTTGCTTTAGAAAATGCAGTTGAAGAACTAGGCGGTGTAATTGAAAACATAGAAGAATTTACAACACCATTGACAAACAGTATTCGTCACTGTATTCACTTACGGAAAGTCTCACAAACACCTGCAAAATATCCGCGTGCGGTAGGAGTACCAACACAACGTCCACTTTAAACAAGCTTGAATTAATAGCAAGACTTACGCTCTAGGCAGATAAAAACGTAGGGTGCGTGACGCTCGGTATAATTTTGAAACGAAGCGCACCAACTTGTAGCGTCACGCTCCGAAGCCAATAAAGTAACTAAATTCCAATTATCCTCTCCTACCTCATCACGTGTTGCTAGCCTCCGAGTATCCTCAGCTCAACGTTTGATATTGTCACACAAACGTTTATCTTCTGCCCTGACCTCGGTGTTATTTTCCAGGTAGCCCCGTATTAATTTACATCCTCGTACCAGTAAGTCATCTAAATCGAGATTCCACAAAATTATCGTATTGTCCCAAGATACGGAAGCAAGGGTTTTGCCATCCGGGCTATAGCTGACGCTAGTAACCGAGCTTGTATGTCCTTTGAGTTCGAGGGTTTTAATTTCCTTTCCACTATTGATGTCCCAAAGTTTCACCTTTCTGCCGCCTGCGGAAGCAAGGGTTTTGCCATCCGGGCTATAGCTGACGCTATCAACAATGCCTGTATGCCCTTTAAGGGTTTTAATTTGAAATTCGTCTACCACCTCACGCAATGTAGATATAGCTGACATCTGGGTTTCCCCTCCTATCCAAGGTTTCCAAATGCTTCCTCTGAGCATTTTTCCACCTTTAATTGCTTCCGCTAATGCTGCCTCATGGTCATTAGCTTCAAAATATTTTTCCGCACTGCTACTCAATTTACCGATTACAGCATCGGTTCTACTAAAATCACTAAACCCCGCAAACCCAGAAATCACCACCAAAGCACAAACCAACCCAGCAATAATACCCCTCCGCAACCTCTGTTTCTGCTTCCTCTCCCGCTCCCGCAATGCCACACTCTTCTCAATAAACCATCGCTGCGGTTTACTTACCTCCGCAGCCCGTTGCTGCAACCAATCCTCTGCCACAGCTAAAGTCGCACCCCGCAATAAAGCCCCATCATCCTGCTGACTCTCCACCCACTGCTGCAACGCAACTATCAAACCCTGTTGCCAAATGCGAAACTTGCGGTTCTCCTGCATCCAACCCCGCAACCGTCCCCAATGGCGAATCAAAGCCTCGTGGATGACTTCCACTGTTTCCTCATTTCTCAACTCATCCCGATTCGTCACTACTAACCGCTTGTCAGCCAACTGCGTCACCAAATCCCAATTTTTTTCCCCCACTTCTTCCCGCGTTGCCAACCTGCGGGTATCTTCCGTACCTTCCCCCGGTTGCACCAACTGAATAAACACCCGTTGCGCTGTTTCCCGTTCCCCCTTACCTAATTCTGCATAAATCATCTCCGCATAATTCGCCAGTGCTTTCTCCACACCGCCAATATTTTTATAAGCTTGATGAGTCAAATTTCCAGCATACTGTTGTTTCCACAACTGACTCAAGGTAAACTCCAGCAACGGCAGGTGCCCATCCCCATCTTGGATATCATTAATAATAGTGTTGTTCAAACCCTCCTCAAATTCAAAACCCAATCTCTTCGCAGGTAGGATAATAGCTGCTTCCAACTCCTCCCGATTCATCCGCACCACAGGTTCTAATTGATACGATTTTAACGCCCGCCCAAACGGTTCGTAATCATCCAACGCTCTCGATAGAAAATCTGCCCTAATGGTAATTAATAACCTAAAAAACGGCGCCTTTTCCACAGCATAAAGCAAATTATCAAGAAAAATTCTCCGTTCCTCAGCATCAGTACACAGAGTATAAATTTCCTCAAATTGGTCGGCTATTAATAAGATTCGTGGTGATGGAGAAGAGAGGGGTGTGAGATAGGTGATGAAATTTTCTAGAGTTGTGCGAGTGTGCTGCAAATTCACATCCAATTCCAACTCAGCCAAACGTCGCTTATCTTCTGGTAAATCCAATGCCGAAATTAACGCCACAGCCAAAGATTGAAACGGATTTTTTCCTGGACGAAAGGATAAAATCTGCCAATTATGAATAGTATCCCCGCGCAACTGGGGAATTAACCCAGCAAATACTAGCGATGATTTACCACTTCCAGAGGCGCCAATTAAAGCCACTAATAGCTTATTATTAACCGCAGCGACCAACCCAGCAGTTGCAGATTCCCTACCAAAAAAATACTCCGCATTCTCTTCCTTAAACGCACTTAAACCTTGATAGGGACAAAAAGAAATTATTCCCATACTTTGCCAAGTTGGAGGTGTTTCCGTTTGATTTTGGACAATTACAGGAAGCCAACTAGCACAGGGAAATTCCGATTCCAACTTTTGCAACTCAATCCGCGCATTTCTCACAGATATATATAGGGATTTCCCACCAGTAAACTCTTGCAGAAAATACTTTAAAAACTCCTGTGCGACTATATCGGGTACAGCTTTACGCATTACAATTACCTGGGGAATATACAATTGTTCTAACTCATACGCAATCCCCAAACCATCGCAGGAATTAAAAAATGCAATTTGCAATCGTTTTTGTATCGCAACTTGTAAAGCATCCCGCAATTCTGCCATCGTCAAACTATCATGATTATTTATATAAATTCTTCCCTCCATTTCTTTGGTTTCGGAATGTCCAGAGAAAAACAACATATCCCAACCAATCTCATTTTGTAGGCAACGATTTAATTCCTCCCTCGACGGTTGATTTAATAAAACCAGTTCTGCATTTTCACCACAGAAACTCTGTAAATATCGCCTATCTGCATCAACATTAATATTTGAACTATCTCCCAAAATAATCAATATCCGAATCTTCTCTCGATAAGCTCGTTCTCTCCGTTCCGCATTCGGGGAACTTAAAGCCACTTCTACCAATGAGAAACTAGCTAAAACATCCCACAAATGCCAGGGTAACTGACGTAATTCATGGCAAGAAGTGGTAATAATTATTCTGATTTCATCGTTGGGATTTAAGTCTTGTAGGGAATTGACAATTTGGCTAAAAGATAATGCGCTTAACCATTCATTGAAATGACTAAGTAAATTAATCGATTCTAGCGTACATTCGGTTCTACCGTACTTAGCGTGCTAATTTTTGATTAAAGTAGATAACTTTCCTTTAAAATCGAGGCTTCCAGTCGCTTATAGTCGCGCATTTTATCCATAATACTGAATTGATATCAAAAATGACTGTAATAAAAGCCTGGTAAGAGTTTTAAGCTAATTTTTCAAATGATTTAGCACGTTAAGTACGCAAGAGCCATTTCTTTTGAATTTTCAGATTTATCTTTTTCTAGAGAATTAAGCTTAACAACCAAAGCAACGGAAGTATCATTTAAGTGCAACCCGATATCAACTTTTTTGCACCGGATAATGCTGAAACTTAACTCCCGTTGACTAAATACCTCTTCGATACTTTGCCAGCCTTCATGTAAATACTCCTTTCATCCATTCTTTACTTTTGGCGGGATGCTGCTGTGCTGCATAGACTAGCTCACGCAACTGCAAGTCCAATTCATCACCCATCGACATCTCCTGTCGCACCTCGAAAACTTGGTATTGTGTTGTCATCATAGATACATAAATACTTTAGGGCAAATGGTCAATACAATTTGTAATACCCGCAGAGCGGGAAGCTACGTAATTAATGCCCAAGCGATAGCAACCGACTGAGATAAAACGGTAAAATATCCCGTACATGGACTTTTATCAACACATGGTAATTCTCCTTAACCTCTTTAAACCCTTCTACGAACGAGGTGGAGAGTATTTACGCAGTTTTGGGAAAATTTTTGAAAATTACTTCTGTAGTATGAGGTTACAGGAGAATCGGAACGAGGCGCCTCCCGTTTAAGATTGTTTGCGAATGTACGAACAAGCGGCACCCTGCTTCTTGAAATGCACTATGGGGTAGGCACTATTGGCGCCATTAGCGTCAAGTTAAGCTAAAACTTACTACGTCAATAAGTATTTATGCTTAAAAATAAGGTTTTAAACCTCAATTTAAACTATTGACTGATAATTTAGCTTTGTGCTGGGTGCATGAAGGACGACACTATAAAAAATTGACTTCATTTGTTGCTTGCCATCAAAAAATTTTAGATGACTTCTCACGGAGTTTTGGGATTACTACCGAGAATTACTGGCTTATAGAGAGTCCCCTTCTCTTGAGATGAAACTTAAGCTTGAGTCTAAATTTTGGAAAATTTTCGGTACTGAAACTGGTTACAAGCAGTTGGATGAACGAAAACGATTAACGGCAGCAAAAGTATCTGAGTTGCTATTGGTCTTAGAATACCCTGAACTACATACAAGTCAACAACTCAGTACCCTTTATTTTGGGTACGCTCAATTGTACTGCATGAAAATTTCTGCGATTGTTGGTGCCGTGTGGTCGGGTAGTGCTGTTAAAAGTACATTATTACATTATTGCTATGGTCGTTTGTATTTTTTGTTGTTAGTTAATATAGATAGTTCTTCCACTTTGTAATCAAAACGGTAGCGTACCGAAGTTAAAACGTACTCTCGCGCACTGGTGACAAGAAACATACGTATTTAAAGCCGCGTTCTGTGACGCTGCAGGCGCCTTGCGCCCGCATGGCTTAAGTTATTTGTATGAATAATAAATTTATTAAACAATACTGATAATTACTACTTGCCCCAACTTTTTGAGCCGATACTGTAACATTCCTAAACTACTTTTAACCATCCAAATACTTGCTCAACTATTAAACTAAGTGTTAAGAATTGTGGTACGGGTAAACGATCACTACCAGTATACTCTACAGGTTCTTGTCCCGGAACAAAGCCCAAAATTAACCTCTCATCTGGGTCTATTAACCAACCTAAGTGGCAACCGTATTTGAGGCAATGTAAAATATTACTAATTACTTTAGTCGTTCGTTGCTCAGGAGAAAGAATTTCTACTGTCCAGTCAGGAACAATATTAAAGGTATTGGATACCTCACCATTTATATCAAAAGGAATTCGTTCCCAAACAAACACACTCGCATCAGGCACAATAGAACGATTCCCAAATGTACAGCGCAATTCTGGAAATGCTAGAGCGATTTTCGGCGCCTCAGCAATGTGATTAACCGTGTTACAAAACTTCAACTGTAAACGCGAATGCTTACCTTGGGGCATAGGTTTTTGATAGATGCGACCTTCGATAAACTCCGATGCAGGTTTTGTTTCTGGCAGCTTGAGAAATTCTTCTAAAGTGGTAGGCGCCGCTATTGTCATAGTGATAAACGTCTTTGCCTTTAATCCTTATCTATATTATCACTAGTAACATGCAGAAAGCTATAAAAGATTACTTTTCTTTATTTATCATTATATGGGTATTTATGGAGCTTCGTTTAAATTGCAAATCATGTAATTGTGGGAGTACATCCGACAATTTGCATCAAGGCGCCGCGCTTTCTTCTGATATATAACCATTGCTCCCAATTGGTCTTTCCACATCCAACCAGACTGGTCTAAGTAAGTTTTTAAGCCAGAGAACGACTTAACTAATAATCTCTGTTGATTAGAACCGACTGTAGAAACATTGGCACGGGTTAGCTCCATAAAGATAGCTGCTTTGATAATTTCTGGAGTGTCTTTCTCTTGATTTATAGCTGTAGCAAAAGATAATAAAAACATTAATATACTACTACTTGAAACCAATATAAAACCTTTAAGTATAAGTAAACGATAATTTTGAAATTTCATCTAACAATCCTAATTTATTGAACTGTAATCAAAGACGATAACTTCGTTAATTTTTATCCTGATGTTAAATATAAAGATGTTAGAACGCTATATATAAAAGATGTAAGAGGCAGGCGAGGACGCCTGCTCCACAAGAACAAAGAACAAAGAACAAGAGGATTTTTTAGTCTTCTGCCCAGGTTTTTAGCTGTAAATATACTAGTACTAAGGTGATTGCTAGTAATACGGTTGCGGCTGCTGCTGCGTAACCGAAGTCAAATTGAGCAAATGCTTCTTGGTAAATGTAAAAAACGAGTAGGTTTGTGGAGTTGAGAGGTCCACCACCTGTCATTACATATACTTGTTCAAAGCTTCGCAGGGTAAAGATGACTGTTGTAATGATTACAAATATTACTGTTGGTCGTAAACCTGGTAGTGTAACATGCCAAAATTGTTGCCAAGCATTGGCGCCATCTAGTTCGGCTGCTTCGTAACGACTCGGTGGAATTGTTTGCAGTCCTGATAGAAAGACTACCATGTTAAAGCCTAGTTGTTTCCATATGCTCAGAATAATTAATACTGGCATCGCCCAAAACGTATCTCCTAACCAGGGTATTGGCGCCACACCAAAATTACTCAAAAAACCATTTACTGGTCCATCGGTTTGAAATAGCCAGCGAAAACCTAGACCAGCGGCAACTAGTGAAACTATCGAGGGTAAAAAATAAGTTGTTCGTAAAATACCGCGAAGTGCCATATTGCGGTTGAGTAATGCCGCAAGTCCGAGAGGAATAACTAAGCTAGGTATAACAGTTGCGATTGTAAAATAAAGAGTATTGCCTATAACTTGCCAAAAATCAGGGTTGAGTGCTAAACGTAAGTAATTTCTTAGACCCACCCAGTAACTACCGCGCGACGTAAAACTACCTGCCGTAAAGCTGAGAATGAATAAATATATGATGGGATAAATGATAAATAACCCCAGCAATATCAATGCAGGCGCCAGAAATATCCATGCAGCTACCACATCATTGTCTAAAAGATGCGCTTTCGTATTGGGTGAGGTTATGATAGAACGGTTTGTAGGTGTTTCCATACTCAGTCAAAAATTTTACTTAATTTTTTAATATTTTCCGCAAACAGTTTTTAGGTATTAAATAGATGCGTCAATTATATTCTGTTGCTTTATTGCTGACATTATCTAGCACAAGCATAATTGTTCCAAATTTGGTAAAAGCATCATACGCGCAAAATACTCCAGGCGCCAACCAGCAGAACCAGAAGCTTTTAGGGTCATGGGAAGCAAAGCAAGAAGGCATTGAGCTAACTTTTATTTTTGCCCCAGACGGCAAACTCTTTATCATGGCGCCACCAGCCGATAATCAGCGGCGTACTGCGGCAGAACTACAGTATAAAGTAAACGCTGCAAATTCCCCAATGCACCTTGATGTCATCCTGCCAAGAAAAAATCAACCAGTACAAACAATTTTTGAATATACCGCCGATGGTAAAATGCGGATACAGTTAGAAGGAACTGACCCAGGAGTACCAAGACCATCTCAGTTTAAAAACAACGGCACAATTTTTTCAAAAATTTCAGATTCGACAGCATTACCAGAAGGTGTAGAGTTAGTATCTGCTTCAAATTCCCAGCAAGCACCACCAGTAGGCGTGTTTGTAACAGCTACTCCCAAAAAAGCTAATTCGCCAAGCTATACAGGCGCCGTCTTTGCAACAAAAGTTAATGGCGAACCAATCACAATCTCTGGTATTTGTCAAACAACCAAGCCAACTACAAAACCATCAGCAATGCCAACATTATCTTCAACCACGAATCAAATAACTTGTCCTACTGATTCAAAATCTATACCATAATGTATGGTGGGCACTGCCCACCCGACTCATACCACAATGAATCAAATACTTGAAGTTAAACCAACACGGAAAGTAAAACCAGGACTATAAATACGGTTAACTCGCTCGTATTGTTCACCGAGTAAGTTCTCTAGATAAAACGTTAAACCCAAGTTTCGAGTAACAGGTATACGAGTACTCAAGTCTAGGTTAAAATAAGACGGAACAAAATCTGTATTCCTATCCCCAGGCACCGTATATAATGCCCGACGGGCGCCGCTGTTATAAGTAGCATACAAATTAGCTTGCCATCCATTTTTTTCAAACCCAACACCAGCTTGAAGTAAAGAATAAGGAATTAAGCCTAACTGTAAACCTTGGTCTGCACCTGTTTTGACTTGAGCATCAGTATAAGTATAGTTGACAAAAGTTGACCAATTACGCGCGACTCTCATCCTGAGTGCAGCTTCAAAACCATTCGTGTCAACTAAACCAATATTTTGCCATTGTCCTTGAATGACACTAAGAGAATTATCGATACTACTACCGAAATAAGTAAATTGCCCGATAATATCTTTAGTAAAATTAACATCAACTCCCGCAGTCCAAGACGTACCTGTTTCAGGTTCTAAATTAGGATTAGGCAACCAACCGTGTACCGTATCATACGTATATAACTGGTCTAAACCTGGGTTACGCTGTCCATAAGCCAAGCTACCACGCACAGCAATATTTGGTGAAATAGCATATCTTAATCCTGCACTCGGATTAAAATAGCTTCCAAACTTAGAGTCAAAGCTTTGTCGTAAACCTACATCAACAAGAAAATTACTACTAATATTAAAAGTATTAACAGCAAATAACGCTGTATTAAATATACCTCTATCCTCAGTTTGATTCAAAGCTATTCGACTGGGTAACGTACTGTCAGCAAGACTATTTAAATCGGTATTTTGTACATCTAAACCCCAACGAAGTTGATTATTTGATGCAACTTGCCATTCATGTTCAACTCTACCTGTAAACTGCTGCGTGTCTAAAGTTCCTGTGCGGTAAAATGTTCCTGTTGGTCCATAAGTATTAAAATAATCTCGGTTATAACCAAACGTAGTAGTTAAATTAGACCCCTTAGCTAACTGTGATTTCCAAGATAAACCAATATCTAATCCATCGTGGTCTAATCTATCTCGCTGTAATGGGAAACCGAAATATACAAGACCGCGACGACTACTTAAAACTTTTACGTCTAAGTTAACAGTGTTTTTCTTATCCAAATCTACAGCAAGGCTACCAAAATAACTACTAGTAGCAGTATCCGCATTGAATAAATTACCGCTTGCATCACGGTTTGCGGCGCCTACAGGAACCTTGTAGCGGTTATCAATAAAGAAGTGTTCAAAGCTTAAATTATATCTAACATTCTGACTACCACCGCTATAAGAAGCTTGTTGATTATTTAAATTCAGCGAACCAAATTCCACAGCAGCATTAAACTGAGGGGTAGTACTGCCTTGTTTTGTAATAATATTAACAACTCCCCCAAAACCAGAAGAACCATATAAAGATGTCGCTGTACCGCTATATAGTTCTACTCGGTCAATAGCTTCAACTGGAATACTATTTAAATCAGTGGTGCCGTGATACGTATTAATATTAGTATTAATCGGTCTACCGTTAATCAAAATCACAGTCTGATTAATCGTGGCACCTCGGTAATACGTTCCCGTATGAATATCGGCGCCGTGTCCAACATTATTAATTACAAAACCGGGCATCCGCTTCAAAACATCCGCAACACTAGTGGCGCCTTGCTTCTGAATTTCTTCCTTCTCAATAACATAAGTCGGTGTAGACTGCGGTAACGTTACCTTCTCTCCAATAGCCTCAAGATTAATATCCGAATCATCTTTTTGATTCGTATTGTCTTGATTCCTATTATCTTGATTCGTATTATTAGGTACTGGTTGCTCAGGCTTCAGTTGTGGTTGCTGACTATTAGCAGGTTCCTGAGTTAGATACTTAGCTTCTTGTGATGGCAGCTTAACTTCACTTAGATTCAGAATACCTGATTTTTGTTCAGAACTTTGAATCACATCCTCCTGCAAACCATCAACAGCAAACGCAGGTAGAGCAACCAATACACCCAACAAAGCAACCGAGTAGATATACAAATTCTTCACTATCAATTTCCTGTAGTTAGTAGTGTTTATTCGCAACGGATATAAACGCGGATAATTTATGAGTTATAAATTTCAGTATTCTTTGAGCATGAAGGAGTAAACAATAATTGTGAATTAACAACTCTTGTGGAATGGGCATCCTTGCCCGTCCCAACCTATAGTTTTTTAGTCGCAATAGCCAACTTTGCACCCGGAATTTGACGAACCTTATCCATCACCGCCACAACCTGACCATGATTAACCGCTTCATCAATATTCAAAACAACAGTCAAGCTCTGATTTGGCAACTGTTTCTTACGAACAGCATCTTCAAGCATTTGTAATTGAACTGGTTCCCTATTAATAAACAAGCTTCCAGCTTTGTCTATCGTTACCGTTACTCGCGCGGGACGCTCAGTCTTTGCAGTTGTCGCAGAAGGTAAATTAACTGGCAAACCTTCAGAACGAGTCAAAAATAACGTAGACATAATAAAAAACGTCAGTAGCGCAAATACAACATCAATCATCGGCACAATATTAATTTGGAAAGGTGTTTCAGGTTCATCTGGTAGTCGCATAAGAATTACCTCCCGTTAAATAACGACAACTGTAAAGAAGCTCCAATTGGGCGCCATACTCCTGAATATTCCCTATCTGTCGGATATACATTCCTCGAAACGTATTCGCAAAGAACAGCGTAAAAATAGCAACCACAAGACCTGAAGCAGTTGAAACCAGCGCTTCACTAATACCTGCTGTAACGAGTGCTGTTTTAGTACCTCCTACATCTCCGATATTGAGCGATGCAAACGAAGCAATCAATCCCAATACAGTACCTAATAGACCCAACAAAGGAGACAAACCGATAATTGTTTCAAAAATAGTGTTAAACCTTTTAAGTAGCGGAATTTCAGCTTGTGCTTCACCCTCCAAAGCTAAACGAAACTGTTCTGGTGTTGGGTTTTCTAAAGAAAGCGCTGACAGAAAAATACGCGCCATTGGCAAATCTAGATTCTGCTGTAACTTATCTAAGGCGCCGACAACATTATTGTGACGGTAGAGTCTTAAAACATCACGAATTACTATATTTTGACGACGACCAATTTTTGTCCAAAACCATATACGCTCAACTATTAACGCAATAGACACTACACTAAATATTAGCAGTGGGAACATCACCACACCGCCTGCTAAAAACACTTTTTGAATTTCCATTATTTTTTGCTTTTGTTATTAAAACAATCTAAAATTATTTATCTTTATATAGCTAACGATGCATAAATTGCATACACCGTAAGCGAGTATACTATTTTTTCAATTAGCGCTTCGATAAACGCACTAACTTCAAGCTACAGCCAGAATTATTAATAATTCATACTGGTAAAAAAGATTAGCGAGATTCAAAAATTATGTCAAGCTTTTGATTAAAAGTAAGTCCTGTTTTATAACAATACGTAATATGACAACACGTAAAAGATTGGTTTTTATAGTATGACGTAATGTCGTATTCGCACACTCTTACATGCAATAAACATATATGACAATACGTCAAAGATAAAAAAAGATAAAAATTTTAGTACGACATAGCGTCATATTAAAAATTAGTTGATAAATGAATAAATATTACAAACTATACTGATGTAACAGTGCTATCATACCGGGAGTAATTAAGTATAATTAGGTTAAAGCTATGATGAGCTTTTCGAGTATTGCTGTCGAGTGGCGAGAAAAAGAAGCTAGAAAATCAAAGAATTTTATAATTTATAGCTTAGGAATCTCGTCAGCATTGCATATCATAGTGCTAATATATGGTATTGGTAACTTTTTAGTGAGTAAAGCACCAGAGATTGAAAGCGAACTGATAGAAGTAGAAATCATTGAAACTCCGATTGAACTAGCCAAGCAACCAGAAAAGCAATTACCATTATCGCAATCTTCAGGTGGAGGAGGTGGTAGTGGCGGTGGTGGTGGAGGGAGACTGCCAAGTATAAATGCCCAAGGGAATACTCCCATCACTCAACCCAACTCAACGACTGCATCTACAGGAGATGAATCGGCGCCTGTAAGCAGTAACGTTGATATGGCGCCCATACTGCCCACAAAAATCAAGCCGACTGAAAAAGTAGCTTTACAAAACGTTGCAAAAGTTGAACCAAAGCCAGTAGTACAGAAGCCAGAGCTTGAAAAACCACAAGCCAAAAAACCACAACTTGAAAAACCAGCACTAATCGAAAAACCACAACTTGAAAAACCGCAAGTCGATGAATCACAGGTCGAAAAAACAGAAGTTGCTAAATTACCAGAGCCTAATGTTGTTCCCTTAGTCTCAAAACCGACACCTGAAGCTACGATAACACCTGAACCACAAGTTACCCCTTTAAATAGTACTCAGCCAACTACATCAACACAAACAAATTCAAATGTAGCTATTTCACCATTGAATACCAAAAAGTTGGCCACATTGTTGTCGCAAGCGCGCGGTAATGTTAATCCAACCAACGACAATGAAAAGCCCAAAAATACTAATGCAACTGAGGATAGTAATAAGCCTGGGACAGGAAAGAACAATTTGAATACCTCTAGTATAGACAACAGTAGAGAAAGTAGCAGTTCTCGAAGTGGTATCGGTAACGGTTTAGGTAACGGTATTGGAAAAGGTTCCGGTCTAGGGACAGGCAACGGTTCCGGTTTGGGTATTGGCAAAGGTTCCGGTTTGGGTATTGGCAACAGTTCCGGTTCGGGTGCAGGAAATGGTTCCGGTTTGGGTATTGGCAACGGTTCCGGTTCAGGTATTGGCAACGGTTCCGGTAACGGTACAGGAAATGGTTCAAGAAATGGTACAAAAAAAGAAGATAACATTAATAACAAACCACCAGAAAAAACTACCGTTGCCGCAGCCCCAAAACCACCAGACCCCACAAATAATGGTTCAAAATTAAATCCAGCAGATTGTCAAGAATGTATAATCAAGTATCCAGAAAAGTCTAAACGGCGAGGAATAGAAGGAAGTCCAGAGGTCAGCATTGATGTTGACGAAAATGGAAAGGTTATGGATGTTAAATTAAATCGATCCAGTGGCAGCCAAGAATTGGATGAAGCTTTGTTAGAGCAAGCAAGAAACTTTAAATTAAAAC
>NZ_JBXXZH010000067.1:0-39899 GCF_059640475.1 Calothrix sp. CBUCES-K 9914 | reverse complement strand
TGATGAATTTTACTTCATCAAGTACTAAATAACGTAAATAGAGCGCTTTTTGTTAGAAATATTGTTGACGCATGGGCGCCAACCTTAACTTGACACCAATGGCATCCTTGCCCGTTCCACAATTGTAAGTGCAGGTTAACTCACATTTTGCATCACCGTGTTCATACTTAGATTCTCTATTCTTAATAAACAAATATTTTTATCAATAAAACGTAAAATAAGGATTATTAGCCTGCGTAGGCAGGCTTTGCTCGTATAGCATCACCCTTATAGGGTGTAGGTAAAAATTTGTTTGTAACAAAAAACCATCCGTTGCAAAAAAACCTATCATATTAAATGTTGAACAGGCGGGACACCTATTCCACAACGGGCAGAAAAAAGGGGGCTGCTACCACAACCCCCTACAGATGGATTTTAAGTTATTGTTTAATAACGTGATTTTTTGGTATTTTTCAATTTTGCCTTTCTACGGCGCCGCTCCGAAGCTACAACCGCTCCTTCAACTGGATACCCAATCAAAGGAATAACTTGGTATTTACGCTCGTCTTCTAACTTTCTAACTTCGGTGTAATCAAGCCAGTGAATACAATCAACAGGACAAGTGTCAATTGCTTCTTGGATAACTTCCTCCGAATCTGCATCTTGACGAACGACGCGCGAACGCCCATAATCAGGTTCAATATAGAAAGTGTTACGAGCAACATGCGCGCAATGCTTACAGCCAATACAGGTAATTTCATCAACATAAACACCCTTTTGACGCAGCATCCCTCCTAACTCCGGCTCAAAACCAGACCGTTCGGGCGCCGAGCGTAAAAACCCACCCAACTCCGGCTCGAAACCAGACCGTCCATCTTCATTTTCTTGAGTTGACGGCATCTTATCAGCCATTACGCACTCCAGCGCTGTACTACTAAACGAATAGAACCATCTTCATTTTTTTGCTGTTCAGCAACTTGGAAACCAGCACGCGCGGTTTCTTTCATCACTGTTTGGAATGCATAACGCTGGGTTACTTTACGTAAAAAACCCTCAACTGATAAATTTTGCTGCCAATACTGTAAATCAGATACCAATTCGTACTCGTTGCCATTCCACTTAAAACCAATATCGTAGCCGTTATCTTGCTCGATAGTAATCTCCGCGTCGTGAGTTTGCCCACGATAACCACGCACTTGACGTGGCCCCTGCTTCCAATCAATATTTAATTCTGTGAGCGCTTCCTTCAATGATTCAATGTTACGGATTTGAGTCTTAATCTGGCTAAAGTGTGACATGATGTTTGTGAGATAACGAAACTAAACGGTTTGACAACTTACCAATTGCTGAAACTGGCCTGTGTATTTACCACATCAGATTGTTGAACAACCTGAGTCGCAAAAAACTCTGAGGTTGGTTCGTGATGTAGTACCAGTCCTAGCTGTGCTTCAATTGCTGCTGTAACTTCAGCGCACGAAGCTCCCATTATGCCAGTGACTTTTTCTAGTACTCGACCATCTGGATAAATAATGAACTCTAGTGTTTCCATAATCTATTGCCAACGAATCCAACCAGTTTAGGTACCTTTTGGCTGTACTGCTCTAATCAAGGACTACTTTCATAGCATGATAGAACACAGCCTCTGGAACATTCCCCTAGTTACAAACTTGTCATTTGTTAACTAATGTTCCATCTCTCGAAATATATATCTCAGAAAATTTACAAAACTTATTAAATTTTTTAGTCAGTACGTTCACTAATGTAAGTTTCCCTTAACCTATGAGATTAGTCAAGTCGCAAACGGTATACGTAACTTAAGTATAAAAAAATTGAAATATATATAGCATAAGCTTTTCATTCTTATTGTATAGAACCTCTGACACAAAAACTATTGAGAAACTTTATTATTATTATCGATTTAAGATTAAGAGTTAAGATTATACATTGTGAAGGTGCCGCACGTCGAGACACCTTTGAAACATAAGTATCAATGAGAAATATAACAAAAAATCTAAAATCCAAAATCTAAAATCTATTCACTGTCGCAGACAAATCCAAAATATTGTAAGCTTTGAGTCAATTCGGAATTTGGATTATGAGTGCCAAGCAAGTAACAGGTTCTTCTAACTTACCAGTAGCGTGCGTCGGAGTACTGGGTTTTGGTGGACTAGGGCAAGCAGCTGCAAGAGTACTGGCGCCTAAACGGGAAATGATATTAGTAGCAGCAGCAGATAAACATGGTTATGTTCTGAATGCTTCGGGCCTAAATGCTTCAGAATGTATCAGTACCTATCAATCTCTAGGTTCTGGATAAATTTTTTTTACCACAGAGACACGTAGAGACGCAATTAATCGCGTCTGTACTGATAAGAGTGTATAAAAAACATGCTAATTACAAACATTAATTCTATAAAATAGCGCTTTTTTTGCGTTCACGGAGTGTCTCCGGAGGAGAATTAACACGTAATCATTAAAAAAATAAGTAGTAATATTTACGTTAATTTTTTTGTATGAGGATGCTTAATAGTTGCCAAAACATCACTAAAGTAGGCAGTTAGATTAAGGCAAACTTTCAACATGGTTTTCATCAAGCGAGACTTGGGGCATTTGCACGACAAAGGGTAATTCAGCACCTACGAGTCCACGTTTGATGCGTTCGGATGTTTCAGGAAATACAACAAACAGCGGGTATTTAGTATTTGTACCCTCGCTCAATATATGACTATGACGTTCGGGCATTACCCACTCGTAATCTTTATCAAGTAAAACTTGGGTTTGGCGCCAGCGCATTAATAAATCCGAAAAATCTTCCCCTGGACGGTGGACATAGATAAAAATTTCGGCACCTGTTTTAATTTTCCATTCTGGATCACACATTAAAATCCCGACATCGCACGGTAACATTGTTGCCTCTGCTGTTGAACCCGCCTTACGGATACGAATAATTGGTAAAGGTATAGTGATAACACTTTCTGCTGGGCGCCGTAAACTTGGTATCATCTCTAAGTAAGGACGGTGCTGCTTGAATAATTCGATGGCGCCGGCATGATGGCTGTATTCTGCCAAACACGCTTCATAATCAGATTTTTGTACAGACATAAGTAGGGTGCGTGACGCTATAACAATCATTGAACAAAGTAACCATTTAGTAGCGTCACGCACCTCATGATTTAATGAGTGACCATCAGGTAGCGTTACGCACGTCATGATTTAAGGTTTTTTTGATTACTCACGAATGGTCAGTCAGGTGCGTGACGCTATTAGACTTGCTTTTGATTCAAAATTTTTGGTAGCGTCACACACCCTACGACGTTATCCCAATTTTTCAAATACTTTGAATAGTGGTAGATACATCGATAAGATAATCGTACCGACCATACCACCAAGAACCACAATCATAATTGGTTCCAAAATACTAGTTAAAGCTTTTACAGCTTGTTCAACTTCATCCTCATAAAAATCAGCGATTTTCATTAACATGGCATCTAATTCCCCAGTTTCTTCACCAATACTAATCATCTGAAGTGCCATTGGTGGGAAAACTTGTTCTTTTTGTAGTGCCATACTAATCATTCCACCTTGTTGTACTTCAGCTCTCGCTGCGTCGATAGCTTTAGCAACTACTTGGTTTCCTGACGTATCACGAACAATTTCAAGAGAAGTTAGAATTGGCACCCCTGAACGAGTTAGTGAACCAAAAGTACGGCTAAAGCGCGCGACTGACGACTTTTGAATTAAGTCACCAAACAAAGGCACTTTTAATGAAATACGGTCAATAGTTTGTCTACCAACAGCAGTTTTATAGTACTGTTTATAGGCAATAAATAAACCGACGACGACGGCAATTAATACAATTAACCGCCAACTTCTCAATATTTCACTTATAGTTAACATGAACTGCGTTAAAGGAGGTAGTTCGGTTCCCAAATCTTTAAAAATACCTGCAAAAATTGGTATTAGAAAAACAGTCATCCCAATAAAAATTGATACCGCTAGAAAACCGACTACCATCGGATAAGATAATGCCGATTTGATTTGGTTTTGTAAGCGTGCAACGTCTTCTAGTAATTTTGCTAAACGGTTAAGTACTTCGTCTAATACACCACCAACCTCACCAGCTTGTATCATACTTACATACAAACCATCAAAACACTGAGGATGTTTCCGCATTGCATCAGAAAGATTAGTTCCATTTTGTACATCGGAACTAATCTCTAAAAGAGCTTGTTTAAGTTTGGGATTTGTACATTGTTCTCCTAGTACACCTAAGCTTCTAACGATAGCAACACCCGCATTAACTAGCGCTGCAAGCTGGCGTGAAAAAACGGCTTTGTCTTTAACTGTAACTGATGCAAACTTTGTACTAAAATCAAGTGAGTTTTTTAGGTCAAAGCCTTTTGATTCTTTAAGGTCTTGAACTACAAAACCCTGCTGTCGCAAATTAATACGAGCTTGTTTTATAGATTCTGCGGTGATTTTTTCCGTCCGAGCTTTCCCTTGGGTATCTCTAACGCGCGCAACAAAACTTGGCATATTGAATTTTGGATTTTGGATTTTATATTTTAAAAAGTGTGACGCTACCAAAAATTTTTAATACTAAGCAAATCTAATAGCGTCACGCACCATACATTTAATGTGATTTAGTAGCTACTTTGGCACCATTTTGTGGAGGAGCGCCACCGATTAAACGTTGGACTTCATCGGGTTTAGATGTTTTAGACATTGCAGCTTCAAAGGAGATTGTTCCTTGTTTATATAGGTTTGCTAAAACTGTTTCTAATGTTTGCATACCCAATTTACCCCCAGTTTGAATTGCTGAGTAAATTTGTGAGGTTTTACCTTCGCGAATTAAGTTAGAAATAGCTGGTGTAATAACCATGATTTCTTGCGCCATTACCCGACCATATTCACCTGGTTTTGGATTTTTCTTGGACACTAAAGTTTGACTAAATACTGCTACTAATGAGTTAGACAACTGTACACGAACTTGTGTTTGTCTTTCATGTGGAAACACGTCGATGATACGGTCAACTGTTTGTGAAGCAGAGCTTGTGTGTAACGTTCCAAATACTAAGTGACCTGTTTCTGCGGCAGAAATTGCTAGCGAAATTGTTTCTAAATCCCGCATTTCACCCACTAGGATGATATCTGGGTCTTCCCGTAAAGCTGCTTTTAGAGCGTTTGCAAAACTCTTTGTATCTTCGCCTAACTGACGCTGGTGAACCAAGCTTTTAATTGGTTCGTATACAAATTCTATTGGGTCTTCTACTGTTAAGATATGCTCCGCGCGCGTGCGGTTAATTAAATCTATGATTGCTGCAAGCGTTGTTGTTTTACCTGAACCTGTTGGACCTGTCACCAAAATTAATCCTCTTGGTTTGTCTGACATTTCTCGAACTACATCTGGTAAACCTAATTTCTCAAAGTTAGGAATTTTGGAACTCAACGCACGTAAACAAGCTGCATAGGCGCCACGGTCTTTATAAACGTTAACGCGGAAGCGCGCGAGTCCTTTTACACCATAAGAACAGTCTAACTCCCAGGTTTGTTCTAGTGTCTTACGCTGGGTGTTGTTGAGCATACTAAAAATTAGTCGCTGACAGGTATCTACTGTCATCACACCGTATTTTTCTTGAGGTGTGAGTTTTCCACTAACACGGAAATACGGAGGTAATCCTGCAGATAGGTGTAAATCTGAACCTCCTTGTTCAATCATGTCTTCCATCAAGTCTTCAATCATGAAATCCATTGTTTTTTTCCTCTTTTTTTAGTAAGTAATTAATCAGAAAAGCGAGATGTCATACAGTACGGACATTCCAACCATTCGGGTTGAAGTTCAGCGTTACATGTACGACAAGTTAAGCCACTCTTACGCTTGGCTTTGAGTTCTGCTTCCAAACCTGTGTCGGTGAAAGTTACCCGCTCAACTTCTTCCAGCGTTGTTGCACCTTGACGCACTAAGTCCAGACTGTATGCAAGCAGAGTTTTCATCCCTTCTTCCACTGCTACTTCTTTAATACGTTCGGTTGGCGCCTCTTGGTTAATTAAGGTTTGTAGGTTTTCTGTAATCTTCATTACTTCGTAAACACCACAACGTCCTTTGTAACCAACACCGTTACAAGTTGGACATAATGAACCGCTGCTCTTAGCATGTTGAATTTGCTCGTTGCTAAGTGCATTGGCTTTGTAAAGCGTTAACCCAACATCTTGTGATGCCGTCATTCCATAACGAGCAAGTTCAGATGATGTTGGAGTATAAGTAATACGACAGTCTGAACATACACGTCGTACTAAGCGCTGTGCCAGTACTCCAAGTAATGAGCTAGAAACCATGAACGGTTCAATGCCCATTTCACCTAAACGCGCGATGGCGCCTGGAGCATCGTTGGTGTGAAGCGTTGTTAATACCAAGTGTCCAGTTAATGCTGCTTCGATAGCGGTTTTGGCTGTTTCTTTATCTCGTGTTTCACCGACGAGCAATACATCAGGGTCTTGACGCAGGAACGCGCGTAGTGCCGTTCCAAAATCTAGTCCTTTTTCACGAATAACCTGTACCTGTGTAATCCCAGGCAAACTGTACTCAATCGGGTCTTCTACAGTACTAATATTGATTCCAGGGTCGTTACGTTCGGCAAGTGCTGAATAAAGTGAGGTCGTTTTACCCGAACCTGTTGGTCCTGTTACCAAAATCAAACCAAAAGGACGAGATACCATTTCTTGGACAATGTGCAATGTTTCTGGGTCGGTAATTAATTTATTTAAACCTAACTGTGTAGAAGAATTGTCCAAAATCCGCAGTACAACTTTTTCTCCATAACGACTGGGTAACGTATTTACACGGAAGTCAACCTTACGTCCCTCAAACATCCGACGAATCCGTCCGTCCTGGGGTACACGACGTTCGGCAATATCTAAATTCGCAATAATTTTAAATCGGGCTGTGATGGCAGGAATAATTTTTTTTGGTAATGGGTCGAATGCTTCGCGTAATACCCCGTCTTTCCGAAAGCGAATGCGTAGATTTTCTTCCTGCGGTTCGATGTGGATATCCGAAACTTTCTCTTGTAACGCTTTTCCTAAAATTCGGTTTACCAAATTTATAATTGGTGCATCTTCGGCGCCTTTCATCGCTGAACCCAAATCAGCTTCCGCATCATCTGGAGCGTCTGCTAAATCTAAGTCGCCAAGGTTTTCTAAGTCCTGATTAATATCCGTTAATTTTTGCTGCTCGATATGCTTCTGCTTAACTGCAAGCTCATCAAGAAACTGGTTGATAATCTGCTGGTAGTCCTCAATAGTAATTACCATCCTAGCGAGCGCTAAACCCTGTGGACGCAAAATCCGATTTAGATCATCCGATGCTTCCAAATTATCTGGATCAACCATTGCCACCAAAACCGATGGTGGATTTTGATCATCGTTCCGTGACAATGGAACCAAACGATGGCGCCGACAAATATCTACAGGAATAAGTGTATCAATCAAATTAGCCACCAGCGATGTGCCGACGGTATTTACTTCTGGGTCAAGCGACTCAACACCATAAAGTATTTTTAATTCAAAAAGCTGTTGTTTTTTATATAATCTCAGCAGTTCGGGTGATAGCTGGCGCCCTGAAATCGATTCGAGTACTTCGGTAATGGGTCTATTACTTTTGCGGCTCTCCATCAATGCTTGTCGCATTTGCTCGGAGTCAACAAAACCTGATTGCACCAACTTGTTACCGAAGGGCGAAAATTCCGTTCTTGCTGTAAGAGCGGTACTTCGCCTTTGTTGTGACGACGAGTAAGTCATATATTCTTTTACTTAAATGGCATGTGCCGACGAAACCTCTTCTAAATTGAGTATTCCCATGCTGGTAGCCAGAACTTTCATTTTGCCCAAGAAAAATTAGAAGCAAAAAATTAGAACCTGGTTCGGTCGATACGGCAACCCGCACTACAATAATCTACGGAAAGCCGTCCCAGTTACGATGGAAGAATACGCCCAGCTTTTGTCAAAATAGAGGACGTATCTAAAATCTCAGCAATCAGGAGAACAGAAAGAGGTAATGCAAAGCATGAATAGCGACTTCCCAGAACAAATCAACACAACTACACCTAGCAGCGAAGTAGCTGACCAAACTGTAGCAACAAATGATGTATCTAATACTACGTATACACCCGATAACAGTGTAAATACTGATGCTACAACTTCTGATTCTCTTAATACGCAGCAAATTGATTCGCTTAAAGCTCAACTGGAAGCAAGTACGAACCAATACACACGCTTAGTAGCAGATTTTGACAACTATCGCAAGCGCACTTCTAAGGAAAAAGATGACCTTGATGCACAAGTTAAGCGCAACACGATTACAGAACTATTGCCTGTAGTTGATAATTTTGAACGCGCGCGCGCTCACATCAAACCCCAAGACGATGCTCAAATGGCGATTCATAAAAGCTACCAGGGTGTTTATAAACAGCTGGTTGACACCCTAAAACGTTTGGGTGTTTCGCCAATGCGTCCTGAAGGTCAACCCTTTGATCCAAATCTTCATGAAGCAGTATTGCGCGAACCTACGGATGAATATCCGGAAGGAACAGTGTTAGAAGAGTTAGTGCGCGGATATTTTTTGGGTGAACGTGTACTGCGCCATGCAATGGTAAAAGTTGCAGCTCCGAAGGAAGATACGCCTGATAATAGTGATATTCAGTCGAGTTCAGCCGATAGTTGAACACGCTGACTGCAAGAACCACGCAAAGTTAAGAATGCATAAACACGAACCGCGTCAATTCCAACTTGACAACCACGGGCTTTAAACGCCTGTGGTCGGTTGTATTTATTACACTTTGAACTACTTGCTTTTAAATTTATACTTCCGAATACTTTCGACTGTTCGGTATAATTTGGCAATTCTTCTTTTGCGCTGACTTTTCAATGCCGCTGCACCAATAGACCCAATCACTAGTACAACGTTTCCGCAAAGTAACGAGCTAACAAATACTGATTTTATATTTATGGGAAAAGTTATTGGGATTGATTTGGGCACTACCAATAGTTGTGTAGCAGTCTTAGAAGGTGGTCAACCGATTGTGATTGCTAACTCTGAAGGTGGGAGAACGACTCCAAGTATTGTTGGATTTGGTAAGGGTGGTGAGCGCTTAGTTGGTCAATTGGCAAAGCGTCAAGCTGTTACAAATGCAGAAAATACTATTTTTAGTATTAAGCGATTCATTGGGCGCCGATGGGAAGACACAGAAACCGAACGGTCAAGGGTGCCTTATCAATGTATCAAAGGTCGTGATGATACCGTTGATGTGCAAATTCGCTCGAAAAACTATACACCCCAAGAATTTTCCGCAATGGTTTTGCAAAAGCTAAAGCAAGACGCGGAGAACTTTTTGGGTGAAACCGTAACACAAGCTGTTATTACAGTACCCGCTTATTTTACAGATGCCCAACGGCAAGCTACAAAAGATGCCGGTACAATTGCTGGTCTTGAAGTCCTACGTATTATTAATGAACCTACTGCTGCTGCTCTCGCATTTGGTTTAGATAAACAAGACCAAGAGCAGTTAATTCTTGTATTTGACCTTGGTGGAGGTACATTCGACGTTTCTATCCTACAACTTGGCGATGGAGTCTTTGAAGTTAAGGCTACCTGTGGTAACAACCATTTAGGTGGTGATGACTTTGACAACGTTGTTGTTGAGTGGATGTGTGAATTCTTTTTATCCACTGAAAAGGTTGATTTATCGCAAGATAAAATGGCGCTCCAACGTTTGCGTGAAGCTGCGGAAAAAGCTAAAATCGAGTTATCCAGCATGGGCAGCACTTCAATCAACTTACCGTTTATCACTGCTGACGCAACTGGTCCGAAACACTTAGAAATGGAGCTAAGTCGTGCAAAATTTGAAGAATTAGCGAGTAATTTGATTGCAGCGACCCTTGAACCGATGACGCAAGCGCTTAAAGATGCTGACCTCAAACCTCAAAACATCGACAAAATTATTTTAGTTGGTGGTTCTACCCGTATTCCCGCAGTTCAAAACGCTTTAATTAAGTTTTTTAACGGCAAAGCCCCAGACCGTTCCATTAACCCTGATGAAGCTGTTGCTCTTGGCGCCGCAATTCAAGCTGGAGTATTGGGTGGCGAAGTTGAAAACTTATTGCTACTCGATGTCACTCCGCTTTCCTTGGGTATTGAAACGCTGGGCGAAGTTTTTACCAAGATTATCGAGCGCAACACCACAATTCCAACAAGTCGCTCACAAGTATTCTCTACTGCGATCGATGGACAAACAAGCGTTGAAATTCACGTTCTTCAAGGTGAACGCGCAATGGCACGCGATAACAAAAGTCTTGGTAAATTCCTTCTTGCTGGTATTCCACCCGCAGCGCGCGGAGTCCCGCAAATTGAAGTATCGTTTGAAATTGATGTCAACGGTATTATGCAAGTTGCTGCAACTGACAAAGGTACAGGTAGAGAGCAAAGTATACGCATTACTAATACAGGTGGCTTGAGCGCATCAGAAATTGAAAAAATGCGCGCGGAAGCTGAAGCTTTTGCTGAAGATGATAAGAAACGTATTGAATTAGTGGGCTTGAAAAACCAAGCTGATAACTTGCTTGCCAGCTATGAGTCAACTCTCAAGAATAACGCTAACCTGATTAGCGATTCGATGAAAGCCTTAGCTGATGAAAAACTTTCTCAACTACAAGCTGTAATTAACGATCATAATATTTCTGTCAGCGAGTTTCAGCAACTTCTCGACCAGTTCCAACAAGCTTTGTTTGCCATTGGTGCCGAAGTTTATAATCGAGCAAGCAACACTAAACCAGGTGAGGTTATTGATTTCACTAACACCTCAACAGGTGGAAACGGTAGCAATGCTTCAGAAAGTATGACACCACAGTTTAATTTTGATTTTGAAGAGGAAATTAATGCCTTAGCTGATTATGAAGCCATTGACTAAGCTACCTGGGCTAACAATCAAAATCGTTAATATTTGCTAAATTGTAATCATGACCTGAATTGCCGAGGCGCCTGTCTTGGCTTTTCGCTGTTTAATCGCCTACTCCAATTTTCTTAGTACTCAATTACTATACGGATTTCCACACCCGTATAATGAGATTTGAGTTTTAAAGATAATAATCAAGTCTAAGCGTTGCCAATCTGTGCAAAAATCATTCTACTGGCTTTTTAAACAACTAGTAGTGGCGGTGGAAACCACACCTGCACTTTCAAGATGATTTTAAGTATACTCATACTTGACGTTTAGTAACGATTCACTGGTCAAAAAGTTACATAGCTTTTTAATTAGTGGTTGCCTAACGTTCGCAATCAAAGCTACAGAAACTAAATATATTAATTTTCGGTGATTTTTGTAGAAGGTAGAAGGTAAAATCTACTATTAACAAAACTTAACTCTTGCTGTACGGCGCCTCTATCAAGTACGCCTTGAGAGAGGTATTGATCTTATCTGTTTAACTTCCTGTTTAACTTCTAACTCTCACCTGATTACAATATGGCTCGTGATTATTATGAAATTCTAGGTGTCGCTCGTGATGCCGACAAAGACGAAATTAAAAGTGCTTACCGTAAATTAGCTCGGAAGTATCATCCAGACGTAAATAAAGAAGCGGGTGCTGAAGAGCGTTTTAAAGAAATTAATCGTGCTTATGAAGTACTTTCCGAGCCAGAAGTGCGCGCGCGTTATGACCGTTTTGGTCACGATGGAGTGAATGCGGGAGCGGGGGTAGGCTTTCAGGACATGGGCGATATGGGTGGTTTCGCCGATATTTTTGAAAGTATTTTCAGCGGTTTTGCAGGTGGTATGGGTGGTCCAACGCAACAGCGGCGCCGTAGTGGTCCGGTTCGCGGTGATGACCTTCAGCTTGACCTGAAATTAGATTTTCGAGAAGCAGTATTTGGTGGCGAAAAGCAAATTCGGATTGCTCATTTAGAAAATTGTGAAGTTTGTACCGGAAGTGGCGCCAAACCGGGAACTCGTCCGCGTACTTGCTCCACTTGCAGCGGAACAGGGCAAGTGCGTCGCGTGACACGAACACCGTTTGGTAGTTTCACCCAAGTTTCTACATGTCCAACCTGTAACGGGTCGGGAATGGTAATTGAAGAAAAATGTGATAACTGTGGTGGTAAAGGCGCCAACCAAGTTGCCAAGCAACTCAAAATCACAATTCCACCAGGAGTATACGATGGACTTCGTTTACGTATACCTGGTGAGGGGGACGCAGGTCAACGTGGTGGACCTGCTGGAGACTTGTATGTTCAACTAACAGTAAATGAAGATAGCGAATTTCAACGTGAGGATTTAAATATCCGCTCTACCATTTCTATCAGTTATCTCCAGGCAATTTTAGGATGTAGATTGCAGGTAAATACTGTAGATGGGCTTGAAGAATTAACAATTCCTGCTGGAACACAACCTTATGCTGAGTTTAAACTTGAAAATCATGGTGTGCCAAGGTTAGGTAATCCCGTAAATCGAGGTGACCAGTTGGTAACGGTAATGATTGATATACCAAATCCGTCTAAATTAAGCACTGAAGAGCGAAAATTGCTTGAGGAACTGGCTAAAATTAGAGGTGAACGTACAGGTAAGGGTGGTATTGAAGGATTTTTGGGCAACTTTTTCCATCAAAGATAAGCAACTGGCAACGGATGATAAGCAGATGTAACGGATGGTTAATTGTAAACTACTACAAAGGAGTGTTTGTAACCAATTATTCATCCGTTACATCTGTTTTATCCATTGCAAAGAACCCCCCATAATTAATGACAGAATAACAACAGGGAATATAAATGAGCGTATCTTCTACTTATACACCTGATGCTCAACTTGATTTACGCGGTACTCCTTGTCCGATTAATTTTGTTCGGACAAAGTTAAGCTTAGAGAAAATGACTCCTGGTAGTTTGCTCGAAGTTTGGTTAGATGCTGGTGAACCAATCGAGCAAGTACCTGATAGCTTAAATATGGCAGGTTATAAAGTTGAGCAAATAAACGATTGTTCAGGTTATTTTTCATTGTTAGTGCGCCGTCCAGTTGCTGACACTGCCAGAGACGCGGTTTAGTATGGAAGCCAAGGTTAAACTAACAGGAACTGTGCTTGCCGTACAAGCTAATTTTTATAAAGTCCAGCTTGACCTTCTTCCAGAAAATTTAGAAATACAAAATCCTCCATCCACTCTCCTCTGCACTCGTCGGACTCGGTTAAAGAAAATCGGTCTTTCTGTTATGGTTGGAGACCATGTTGTTGTAGAGGAACCCGACTGGGCTGGTACTAGGGGTGCTATTGCTGATGTGTACGCGCGTTCGAGTCAGCTTGACCGTCCAGCTATTGCAAATGTTAATCAAATTTTGTTGGTCTTCGCTGCTGCTGACCCACCGTTGGAACCATATCAACTCAGCCGTTTTTTAGTTAAGGCTGAATCTACAGGTTTAGATGTGGTTTTATGTCTCAATAAATCTGATTTAATATCACACACAGAACAGGCTTCGATTCAAGAACGTTTGGCGGGCTGGGGTTATGAACCCAATTTTATTAGTGTATACAACAGTATTAACACAGAATTTTTATTGAGCAAACTGCAAAATAAAATCACCGTATTAGCTGGCGCCTCTGGTGTTGGCAAATCGAGCTTGATTAATAAACTTATACCAAATGCGAACCTGCGTATAGGTGAAGTATCAGGAAAATTAGCAAAAGGGCGCCATACAACCCGTCACGTTGAATTGTTTGAATTGCCCAACGGTGGTTTACTAGCTGATACTCCCGGTTTTAATCAACCTGACTTAGATTGCACTCCATCAGAACTAGCATACTATTTACCTGAAGCAAGAGAAAGACTAGCAACAGGAAACTGTCGTTTCGGTGACTGCCTTCACCGTGATGAACCATTATGTGTTGTACGGGGAGACTGGGAACGATACGAGCATTATCTAGTTTTTTTAGAAGAAACTATCTCAAAACAAGCTCATCTTAATTCTTCGACTGACGCAGAATCCACCTTAAAGTTAAAATCAGTAGGTAAGGGTCAAAATCAATACGAGCCGAAACTAGAAACAAAGAAATATCGTCAAAAGTCTCGACGTACACAATTACAGGAATTGCAGCAGTTATATCAAAACCGTGACGAAGAGTAGGGTGCGTCACGCTACCAAAATTTTCAGACGAAGCGCAATACTGGTAGCGTGACGCACCCTACTTTTGCTGAACGTATAAATGTTATCTACTTTACCTAGTTATTAAATAGCGCATATTATTAAACATCAATAACTACCTGATTTTATTGCTAATGTAACCAATGAGAATCTCTGATAGTTTTGGTTGGTTATACAATACGCACTAGCATACGTTGAAACACTTAAGCTAAGATGTAATCAATTATATTTATACTCGTGCAATTACTCTGCTTAAATAAAATTTAAAAAAGTTAAAGTTTGTATTTAGAAGACAAACTATTTGTGAACTGATTGTAATATATCGATGCAGCAAATAACTGTATACATGGAAACAATACTTTGAAACGTATCTAAAAACATTAAGCACATAAAAATTAAGTACTAATCCCATGACCGTAACTGCTTCTAATCCTGCTCTTTCTTCAGCGCGCGTATGGACTTGGCGAGGTTTCCAAATCTCTTACCAAGCGCAAGGTACAACTGGACCAGCAGTAATTTTGATACATGGTTTCGGCGCCTCGTGGTGGCATTGGCGGAAAAATATTCCAGTACTAGCGGAAAAATGTCGCGTTTTTGCGATTGATTTAATTGGTTTTGGAGGTTCGGCAAAACCTAATCCAAACACCGAGCTTGACTACACTTTTGAAACTTGGGGACAGCAAGTAGCTGACTTTTGTCGAGAAGTTGTTAGAGAACCAGTTTTTTTAGTTGGTAACTCAATTGGTTGTATTGTTGCTATGCAGGCAGCAGTAGATAATCCTGATATTGTTCGCTCAGTTGCTTTGCTTAACTGTTCTTTACGTTTGTTACACGACAGCAAACGCGCGGCTTTACCGTGGTATCGTCGTTTTGGTGCCCCGTTACTACAACGGGTATTATCGAATCGAACTGTAGGTAACTTCTTTTTCAACCAAATAGCAAAACCCAAAACAGTACGCAAAATCTTATTACAAGCTTACGTAAATCCCGACGCTGTTACAGACGAGTTAATAGATATATTGATGTCACCAGCTTCTGACCCAGGAGCTGTTGCCGTATTTTTAGCATTTACATCATATTCGAGTGGACCACTACCAGAAGACTTATTACCCAAGTTACCTTGTCCAGCCATAATTATATGGGGAGCAGCTGACCCTTGGGAACCGATAGAATTGGGAAGAGAATTTGCTGACTACCCCCAAGTACTCAAATTTATCCCCATTGAAGGAGTCGGTCATTGTCCTCAAGATGAGGCGCCGCAAATCATCAACCCAATTTTACAAGATTGGATTTCCGAACAAACACAACATTCAATATAAACAGTAAAAACAGGCATCCCGTAGGATAGGCGTCTCGCCTGTCCTACATTATTTATTTAGGACATTTATTTATTAGAATACTCTTACAGAATAAACATCTATTGTAAAATGAGCGTAAAAAAAATTGACAACCACTGGTTGTCAATTTTGAATCAAATAACTGATTTATATTTATATAGTTATATACGCATGATGCATAATTATTGCGTCATATACTACTGACCAATCTATAGTTAACGTGGATTAGAATTTTGTATAGAATTAAGTTGCTGTAACCAATCTTTACCAACTTGAATGCTAACATCCGAACCAATAGTTCCTGTACTTTCAACACGAACTTCGCCAAAACCTATAGTATTGCGGATTGACTCAGCTTCATTACCGTCACCTTGCTGGGCAACAATATGAGTTACTTGTAACGGTTCTCCCCAACTTTTCGCAATAAATACGTTACGATAACCTGCTCTTTCCAAGCTTCTGATCAAAGGTTGAAGATTCGTCTTCGAGTCACCAGTGCTGTCTTGAATTGCAACGCGCAACTTGGCTGGTTCAGTATCTTTTGTTGCAGCTGTCGCTTGTAAGGCAAAGTGCTGCGACATTGTTTTTGCAATGCGATCATTATTGGGTATCCAGTAGCTCGCATCAAATTCGTTCTTTTCGCTAAACCTACCTGGCACCATTAATTGTAAAATATTCGAGCGGTTTGTACGGGCGCCGTAGCCAACCAAAGCTAGTAATTCTTCAACCGTCAAGTTAGTATCAATGTGTTCTTTAACAACATTGAGTACATCGGGCAAACGTCCTAAAGTAGCTGGGTTGAGAGTTTGATCCATAAGCGCGCGCATTACCATTTGCTGACGCTGAATTCGACCGATATCACCATTTTCATCGTGACGATAACGCAATAACTGTAATGCTTTGTTACCATCAAGATGCTGCTGACCTTTTTTGAGGTTGATGTAAAGGTGCTGCGAGTCATCTTGGTATTTCATATCTTTGGGTACAAAGACGTTCACACCTCCAAGCGCATCAATGAGTTTTGCTACACCCAAAACATTAATACGAACATAACGGTCAACTCCAACACCACCCAGCAAGTTGCTGACTGTTTTAGCAGTTAAAGCAGGCCCACCAAAAGTATTGGCAGCATTAATTTTTTTCATCCCGTGTCCCTCAATCTCAATACGGGTATCACGAGGAATTGAGAGCATTTTTAAATTTTTGTTTTCTGGATCAAAGCGGATTAATAGCATTACATCCGCTAAACCATCAAAGGAATTTACCTGGGGAAGGTAGCGAAGATTTTTGGTTTCAGCAGGAGGATTTTGAATATCGGGTGGAAGTACGCTCATCCCCATTACAAGAATGTTGACTGGCCGCGTCAATTCTGAAAAGCGTAACCCACCTCCAGCAATACGGTCTCCATCAAATACTGCCGCTTCTTGTGGACTTAGGTTTGCTTGCATCAAGGGGGTGCTGCTTAATGATACCGCTAGTAATGCCCCAGCAGTTGCCGATACCATCGCGATTCCGCTCATCCCCACCCAAAACCACAACCAACGTCCAGATTTTGTAGGAATTTTTCTATCGCTTAAGTTACTCGTATCGCTTGAAAAGTTCTCTTCCGCCGAAGTTCTTTGAATCGTCACTGACTTCCTCACACTTAATCAATATAATTTAACCGAGTCTACTTTTTATACGTAGATGCATTCAAATCGAGCTTGCTAACTCTTAAATTATTAAGGCTAATATCGTTAAATAGGTGTTAACCAAAACACTTATAACTGTATTTTTCTCATTTTTCTGTACCTCCTAAAGCAAATCCGGAGACGCTTTGTTGTTTTATTTGAAGTATCGCAATATTTAAGCCTATTTGACTAGACCCATTGGCAGGATGTTTACTATTTAAGTGTAAAGTTCAGTGTAAGTACTGAAAAACATCCTTGCTTTTTTGTCTACGGTGTATATTTACCTAGAAGGCGTTCAGCAAGACGACTGAATCCTGGTACACGCTGTTTTTGACCCCGAATCGCGCGGACGACTAACCATGTGCTGACCAAGAAGTAGCCTGAAGTCAGGAATGTATTTAAGATGAGTAGACGCAATGCTAAAGAGTTTGACGTTTGTTCTGCCCCTGTTACCAATAGTAGGTATCCAAGTATCCAGGTAAGCATAAGAGTTACAGACAACCGACTAGCTGTAAGTTGTTCCCGTGTGCCCTGACGACTATATAGTGTCCATAGCGAAGGAAAAAAACCAACAACTGGAATCATATATAGTACGAGTTGCAGCGTTGATGGATTGTAGGCTTTTTCCGAATTACGCTTTGAGAACTTGTCAAGAGATTGATTTTTTTTCATATAATTTGTGCAATCCTAAGCAAGACAGATGTGTGTAGGTCGTGTAGTCAGAGATAATGGACTAATGACTTATGAACGTATTCCCAATAGTTGTATCAGGCATGTAGCAGCAGATGCAGACACGCAAGCTCCTAAATTGGTGGCAAACGCTAACGCCAATCGCGCGATTTGTGGCAATCGCGCTCTTTGCTCCACTTGTTGTCCTTAATGGATGGGCAATCTCGGCAATTTTCGATTACTTCCACTCGCTGATTGTTATTTTAGTAGGAGCATCAGTGTTAGCGTTTCTGCTTAACTATCCTGTAAGTTGGATGGAACACCAAGGCGCCAAACGCGAACAAGTAGCCATATTAGTATTTTTACTGGCTTTGTCAATCTTACTGGCATTAGGCGTAACACTGATTCCACTTGCGCTAACTCAAGCCCAGCAATTAGTCGCACGCATTCCGGAGTTAATCGACTCAGGACGCTCGCAACTAATGATGTTAAACGAAAAAGCCGAACTTTTAGGTTTACCAGTAAATCTGGACGCATTGGTAGTACAAATTAACGACCGTGTGAAAGGTCAATTGCAAGCAATCGCAGGACAAGTTTTAAATCTAGCTGTAATTACGGTTACAAGTTTGTTAGATTTCTTACTTACGATGGTGCTGACGTTTTATCTATTGCAACACGGCGATGAACTTTGGCAAAGTTTGGTCGATTGGCTTCCTGCCAAATTCCGCGAAGCATTTTCACAAACGGTACGCTTAAGCTTTCAGAATTTTTTCATTACTCAGCTAATTATCTCGACTTGTATGGCGAGTGCCTTAATTCCGACCTTTTTATGGCTGAAAGTGCCGTTTGGGCTTTTATTTGGCTTAACAATTGGTTTAATGGCGCTTGTACCTTACGGGGGTTCCGTTGGTATCGCTTTAACTACATCACTTGTAGCGCTGCAAGATTTTACAATGGGGGGAAGAGTACTAATTGCAGCAGTTATTGTTCAACAAATTCTTGAAAACTTGATAGCACCACGTATTCTGGGCAGTTTTACTGGCTTAAACCCAGTTTGGCTGTTAATTTCTGTTTTGACTGGAGCAAGAATAGGAGGTTTATTAGGGGTTATTTTAGCTGTTCCGACTGCGGTAGTTGTTAAAACAGCTTTGAGCGCGTTACGGCGTGGTCATGGTAGTGATGACGACTCTATTCTTTTGTCGGAGGTAGCTGCACCCAATACTGGTAGCGATTTATCGGCGCCAACACAAATCAATTCAAATTCTTCAAATTCAAATCCTAATCCTTCTACGACTGTGGCGCCGCAATTGAACCCATAAATAAAATACTGCCCGTTTGCGAATCGCGAATGCAAGTGAAAAAGGGACGGTCAACAACCATCGAAAATGGAGGTTCACTAGGGGCAGAAAGCGCAACAATACCAACCGAAGTTGCCGCTGCTGCCTCTGTTCCTTCTTCCGAAACATCAACAAAAGTTTTATGCTTGACAGTACTTATCGCCAGATTTTTACCAATTCCTGAAAAATTCGCTTTACCGCTAAACGCTTCTCCCATACCCAACGCCGTTAAAGCATCGTTAAGCGTTACTTCATAATCCATCTTAAATCGAGGCAATCGAATTTGCCCTGAACGTTTCCGAAACTGCGACATCCACTTGTCCCAATTTTCAGAATTCAAAGTTTGGTAGAATGTCTTTAAATCACTATTACTTTTCTCACCCTTTGGCAAAAATACATAAAAGCTAAGTTTCCCATCCTTGCCATAAGGTAAACTTATTGCTTGAAAATGTTCATTGTCTAAATACTTATAACTACCTCTTTGTGACATCATTGGAGTTTGAACGACCTGTCCCGATGCTTTCACAAACGGATATTCTTTGGTTTGGCTTTTATCGAATGGTTGTGTCCAGGCGCCCTTAAAATAAATTGCATTAATCAGAAACATCACCTGGTCTGGACTAATGTCCTCGACAATTTTGTTAATTTTGCCGTGCGTCGAGTCTTTGACCCAATTATTTATCGTATCAGTGGCGCCGCTCTTGGTAAAATCTAAATTTGTAACGCGCGAAGAATAAAAATCGCGATTTTTCTGTAGAAAATCAGGGTTTAAGGACGTATTGCTGTTAGTCCACAGCGAATTTGCTATTGTTAACTGTACTTTCGGGTCAGGATTTTCCAGAAGTGTTTTTAATGCAGCGTTTGACGAATTAATCTGTTGTAAACTCAACCCAGAATACTCAAGTGCTTTTGCCATCGCTTGCTGCGTTGTACCTGCGGCACCATTATAAGTCATCGCCAATGCAATTGATACACTCGATGGTGAAACAAAAACATTGGTTTCTTCCGAGTTTTTCAAAACTTCAGAAAACAACTTGAAGCCAAACTTTGTATTACTTGCAACAAGCTTCGTATCTAAATTAGCGACTTGTGACATCTTAGATTCCGTGCGAGGTTGACTTGCTTGGACTAAGCTAGACTCACGACTAGATGGTGAGTATCCAATCATTCCCATTAATACTACACTTGCTGCCGCCAGTGCGTAACGTCTTCCCAAACGCACACCATACCGTCTTTGTAAAAAATTATTGCTACGCTGACTTGATTTCTCCTGCATCCAAACCACCCTTATCTCCACTGTATTCATGTTCGACTATGACATCAAAACACCTGCGGTTACTAGGCGGTTACAGTTTTAGCAACAGTCGTTTTAATCTTCAAAGACCGAATAAATAATAACCTTGGCGCACTCCCGAAGTAAACTAACACCTTCAGGCTAACAATCCACATTTCACCTTTAACATTTCTTCACAAAGTACCTTCTGGTCTTAACTCGCGACGGATATAACGGATACGTAGGGTGTGTGACGCCATTAACAATCTTGAAACGAAGCTTGCATCTAGTAGCGTCACGCACCAGGAACTTGTGAGGTGCGTGAAGGCTACTTGATTTTTACTTCGTTTCAGGTTTTTGGTAGCCTTCACGCACCCTACTCATATTTTGTCGGGTTGGTTATCAAATTTTGCTTTTACCCTTTTACAATGAAATTATTAAGTTTTCTAAATATCTTCAACTTCCAAACGCGCGGCAGTAACAGCATCGAAAGCGAAAGCCAAAATCATTGGCATTGGACACTTGAGCAAAAACGTAGAAATTACTGCAACACATGTACCAACAAGAGCGGACATTGACCATAATTTTTCACTGCTGGTCATTCCCTTTTGTGACTTAATACTTCTTAATACTTTAGTGGGAATTGGTTCGGGCATTACTGCTCCGGGAGGAAAAGCCCAATAATTGCAGCTGCGTTCTATAAATAAATCAGTCCACCCATTTTCTTGACACCAATCTTCAAGCCATTCATCATGGAAATGCTTTATTTTGACGCTAGGGCGGGAAGTTAAACTTAACATGCTGTTTAATGAGTGAATATAATCGCTTGAGTACTAATTGCTTACTTATCGGCACGCAGACTGTTTAAACCAGTAGCCATATACATTGGCTTTTCTTACTTCTCAACCATATCAGCTCAACTGATGCTAGGGCGCAAATTGAAAATAAACTTTACCTTTGAATTTCTATCTAAACATTTCGTAATATTTCCGACAGTAAAAGCTCATCCCTTCATATATAGTTCTTAGAGTCAGACAGAAAAAAGAGCGGTAATTAATAATTAAAATGTTCGGTATTCCGCAGCGCAAAAATACTAATAATAAAGAGAATATAAAACAGGGTTTTTGAATTGAAAGGTTATCTAATAGTATTAATAATTGATTGTCAATACGGATAAAGTATAGAAAGTGCATGAAGTGGGGCAGATTCGCGGTAAGCTAAAAAATAGTGGCACACCCGCTCGAAGGTATGATTTATTATGTTTTGGCGCCCTTATCAGGCATACATTATAGTGGTAGTTTTGGCAATAGCAATGTGTATCGGTTTTGCACCGAGTCGCGCGCTTGCGGACTGGACACATCCGATGTCGTTTAGCAACGCGGAGTTGTCGAGGAGAGATTTTTCAGGGCAAGAATTACAAGCTTGCGAATTTTCTAACGCCAATATGGAGTTAGCAAATTTTAGCGATGCGGACTTACGCGGGGCAGTAATGAGCGCTTCGGTAATGACGAAAGCAAACCTACACTCGGCAAATCTATCAAATGCACTAGTAGATCAGGTAAACTTTACAGGAGCAGACTTAAGTAATGCAATCTTAACTGAGGCATTACTGCTTCGTGCCACATTTAAAGATATAAATATTGATGGTGCTGATTTTACAGATGCTGTGTTGGACTTAGCACAAGTTAAAGAACTATGTGAATTAGCTAGTGGAGTTAATTCGCTGACTGGTATTAAAACTCGTGATTCTCTAGGGTGTAGATGAAACGTATAGGTGTAATTGGTGGTGGACAACTCGCGATGATGATGGGGGGTGCAGCTTCCAAGCTTGGTTTAGAACTTGTTGTACAAACTCCGAGTGCTTTAGACCCAGCTGTTGCGCTCATTAATGACAATGCTCATCAACATGTCAAACCTCAACAGTATTTAATCTCTGAACAAAAGCCAGAATTATTTTCAATTACTGCGACTCCTCTTAAAGAGTCTATTCACTTTGTACAAGCGCGCGTTGATGATGCGGTTGCAACGGTACAACTAGCAAAAAACAGTGATGTTATTACCTTTGAAAACGAATTCGTTGACTTGGAGGCACTATCAACTCTCGCTGAACGTGGCGTTTGTTTTCGGCCTCGCTTAGAAGCACTTGCTCCTCTATTAGATAAGTACCATCAACGCTGTTACTTGCGCTCTATTGGTTTACCAGTACCATCATTTACTTCATTTGATGTTACCAATGTCAATGGCGCCCTGAGTTGCGACTACCCTATCGTGTTGAAAGCTCGTCGCCACGGTTATGATGGGCAGGGTACTTACATTATTAAAAACCAACAGCATTTCCAAGACGTTATCGATCAACTTGATACTGGACGTTTTAAGGTAAGTAACACTGAGTTTTTGCTTGAAGAGTTTATTCCCTTCAAATGCGAACTTGCTGTAATTGCTGCTCGCTCTGTTGATGCTGAAGTTGTCATCTATCCTGTGGTAGAAACTCAACAGGAACAACAAGTTTGTCGTCGTGCAATTGTACCAGCCCAGATTTCCCTCCAAGTTGTTGACCAAATTGAACGCATCGCCAGAACTTTACTCGACAGTCTTGATGCTGTTGGTGTATTTGGAATTGAATTATTTCTCACGGCTGATGACAAAGTGTTGGTTAATGAGGTGGCGCCACGTACACACAACTCCGGACATTTTTCAATCGATGCGTGTGAAACTTCACAATTCGAGCAGCACCTGCGGGCAGTATGTGGTTTACCATTAGGAAGTACTGCCCTGAAAAGTCCAGGCGCCGTCATGGTAAACTTATTAGGGTACGAAAACTCGGTCTCGGACTATGAGCAAAAGCGCGACAGCATCTCGCATCTGAAAAATGCCCACCTTCATTGGTACGGAAAATCCGAATCGCGTCCAGGTCGCAAATTAGGACACGTAACTATATTATTAGATAAGCCAAGCCGGGAACTCGCGCAAGTTGCCGCACGCACCGTCGAGTTAATCTGGTATCCAAATCAAAATTAGTATTTAATCAAAAAAAATCCTCTTCCCAAATACACAACATGATTTTTGGAGGCTATAATGAAGTTGTTGTACTGCGACGTTGGTGACTGCCATCAAGTTTTTTGATCTATGTCTTTAAGAATTTGGGAACCAATTATTGCTCGTGGCAGTAGACTGAGCTTGTACTCAGAAACTTTAAACGAGACATACGGCTCCCACCCTGGTATACCCAGGTCATAAACTAAGGTAAAACGGCGTCGCGGTATGACCAAATTTCCAGCTCCTGAAGTCTATTCGACACGGGAGCTTTCACTTTTTCAGAAACCCGGTTTCTCTTTATAATTTTTTTTTGTTTATTAAAAATAAAATTGTATAAATTTAATCTATATTTAGTTACATTCAGAGCTACAATCATTAAAATTGCAAGAAATTGTAATTATAACTACAAAAAATATTACAACCACCAATAAATACAGTGTTTCCAGCCTCAATATTCAAACTGGACAGCGGTTTAACATTAATACATCAACAAATACCCACAACACCCGTAGTTGTGGCAGATGTATGGGTGAGTGCAGGTAGTGTTTCGGAACCAAAATCTTGGTTTGGAATGGCACATTTTCTAGAGCATATGATATTTAAAGGTACAGCAAAACTACCTGCTGGGGTTTTTGATAACAATATTGAAAATCAAGGTGGAGTAAGTAATGCAGCGACAAGTTATGACTACGCGCACTATTCAATCACATCTGCTGCTAGTTATTTAGACTCCTCTTTACCACAGCTAGCAGAAATGCTGTTAAATGCGGCAATTCCTGACGACGAGTTAGAGCGAGAGCGTGATGTTGTATTAGAAGAAATTCGTTCTTATCAGGATGACCCGGACTGGGTGGGATACCAGCATTTAATTCAAAGTATTTACCAACAGCATCCTTATGGACGTTCAATTTTGGGTAGCGAAAGTGATGTTGAGCAGCATTCAAGTTCGTCCATGCGCTGTTTTCACCGTACTCATTACCGTCCAGAAAACATGACTGTTGTTGTTGTCGGTGGGATTGCGTCAGAACCTGTTTTGGAATTAGTCAAAAAGACTTTTAAATCTGACCATCAACCTGAAACTTTCTTCAACCATAATACTAATTCTAATTCTGTTCGCTCCAAACATTTTGAACCATTTATCGCAGGTATTCGGCGCCAAGAAATTAATTTACCACGTCTTGAAACCGCGCGTTTAATGATGGGATGGACGGCGCCTGGAGTAGAGGATTTAACGACAGCGTGCGGATTAGACTTATTATCAGTATTGTTAGCAGAAGGTAGAACTTCTCGCTTAGTGAGAGACTTACGGGAGGAACAGCAATTAGTACGGTTTATTTGCTGTAATTTTTCCCTGCAAAAAGAATCAAGTTTATTTACAATTACAGCTTGGTTGGAACCAGAATTTTTAGAACAAGTCGAGACAGCAATCAAAGTACATTTACAAGATATTATTACCAATGGTATCACCGAGCAGGAACTCAGACGCGCTCAAAGGTTACTGTGTAACGATTTTGCTTTTTCAACCGAAACACCTAATCAAATCGCTGGACTTTACGGTTACTACAATACAATTGCTAAAGCCGAACTAGCAGTTACTTACCCGAACCAGATATCATCGTTCAATACGCAAGAACTGCAAAAATTAGCGCAAGAATATCTTTCGCCAAATCAATACGCGGTAACTACGCTCAAACCATGCTCAAATCATTAATTGCTAATTAAAAAATGACAACGCCACAACCATCTCATGTCCATCGTACTGTATTAAGTAATGGCATTGTAGTTTTAGTTACAGAAAATCCAGTAGCGGATATTATTGCCGCGCGTTTATTTATGCGCGCGGGGAGTTATTGTGAGCAGCGTTCAAAAGCGGGGTTGACGCATTTGCTTTCAGCAGTAATGACGAAAGGATGTGATGGCAGATCGAGCATGGAAATTGCTGAAGCTGTAGAATCGGTAGGAGCTTCGTTAAGTGCTGATAGCACTACCGATTATTTTTTAGTATCGCTAAAAACTGTAACGGCAGATTTTCCAGAGATTTTAGCGTTAGCGGGTAAAATGATTCAATTTCCGACTTTTCCAGAACTTGAAGTGGAACTCGAACAACGACTAGCGCTTCAAGACATTCGCTCACAAAAAGAGCAACCTTTTAGTGTTGCATTTGAGCAACTGCGTCATCTTATGTACCAAAATCATCCCTACGCGATGTCGGGGTTAGGGGATGAAACGACGATGAGCAGTTTAACGCGCGAAGATTTAGTCGAGTTTCATAAAGCCTATTTTCGACCTGACAACTTAGTTATTAGTATTGCAGGACGTATAACGAATGAAAGTGCTGTTACATTAGTCGAAGAAATTTTTGGTGATTGGCAACCAACGAGTCCAAAAGTTGCTTCAATAAATTTACCAGATATTGACCTTGCCCCTCAACAGGTTTTTGCACACCAAAACACACAGCAATCAATTTTAATGCTGGGTTACTTGACGCCATCGGTACATTCTTCTGACTATGCTGCACTCAAATTATTATCTACATATTTAGGTAACGGACTATCGAGCCGTTTATTCGTTGAGTTGCGGGAAAAACGCGGTTTAGCTTACGAAGTATCCGCACTATACCCCACCCGATTATTTCCCGCAGCATTTGTTGTCTACATGGGAACCGCACTAGAAAATACTAAAACAGCACTTACTGAACTCAAAAACGAAGTTGATTTGCTCCGAACTATAGAACTAGAACCGGATGCGCTTCAATCTGCAAAAAACAAGATTCTAGGACAGTACGCGCTTGGTAAACAAACGAACGCTCAACTCGCACAAGTTTATGGTTGGTACGAAACATTAGGACTTGGAATTGAGTTCGACCAAAACTTTCAAGACCTGATAACAGCAGTCACCAGAGAGAGCGCAATGGCAGCAGCGTGTAATTATTTACGGGAACCTTACATATCCCTAGTCGGTCAACAAGAAGCGATTGACAACGTTTTAAATAAGTAGAAAGTGCTGAGTGCTGAGTGCTGAGAAACGAAGTTATCAGTTAGGAGTTAGGAGCTAGGAGTTAGGTGTATTACTCAGCACTCAGCACTCATTACTCAGCACTCAGCACTCAGCACTCATTACTCAGCACTCAGCACTCATTACTCAGCACTTGGTAATTGTAGTATTAGTATAGGGACTCCGGGGGCAAATTCCATGAAAGACAGAAATGGGGTAAGTATTTTTAATTACCTACTATCGCTCATCTCATCTAGCTTCTTTAACAAAAAGAACTTTTACCGTTTGCTATTGTGTTCTTCTGTACCCTTACTATTTGGCTCTCCATCTGTAGCTTCTGTAACAGAGCAGCAAATAGCTCAAGTCACAACTGTAGGAACCATAAACCGTCCAAGTCTTAAAGTTGGTAGTCAAGGAGACGCAGTTAGTGAACTCCAAGCTGCTTTAAAGCTAATGGGATATTATAACGGCGCCGTTGATGGTACGTATGGTCAAACAACAGCAGCAGCAGTTACCGAATTCAAAAAATCAGCAGGTTTGGCGCCAGATGGTATTGTTGACGCAGCAACGTGGCAAGAGTTATTCCCTGGACAAAACACAACCGCGAATAATGCAACAGAAGAAACATCGTCAGCATCAAATACAAACTCAACTAGGAGCAAGTTTCCTACACCGAATCAAAACGCTGCTAGTTTGCCTAAACCAGTAGTTGTATCCAACCAAGAATCTACTACCACTACTACAACTAGAAGAAATACTGGCAACGCACAACAGCTAGAAACAGTTCGCACAGCCTCAACAACACGTACCACAAATACTAATAACTCACGTAATAATACTTCACAGCAAACCACGCGCGTACAACAATCAACATCCACAACTAGTACAAATAATAATCGTGGACGCAATACGGCAACTAACACAACAAATCGTACCAGTGTAAATAATACAAACAGTACAAATAATCGTAGACGCGACGTAGCAACGGGAGCATCAAATAACACAAGCAACCGTACACGTACCAGGACTTCAACATCAACATCAACGTACCGGACTCGGCAAAGTGACGCGAATTTGCAAAAGCCTGGTATTCAATATACAGCAGCCGGATTTCCAATTTTGCGTTTAGGAATGCGCGGAGAGGAAGTTTATGATTTGCAAACCAGACTACAGCGACAAGGATATCTCAAAAACGGCCCAGATGGTGATTTTGGCGCCGATACCGAAACAGCAGTCAAAGCATTACAGCAGCGTTTTGGTTTACAACCAGATGGTGTTGCAGGTGGTGAAACATGGGAAATTTTAACGGGCAGGCGCCGCACTAGTCGCTCAGAGTCATAAAATATATTGCTTAAATATTGCTTAAAATATCTCGTAGGACAGGCAAGATGCCTATCCTACTAGACTTGGTTTAAGCAACTCTTAGTCCCATGAGGTTTTTTATGAAGCACTTTTTATTAACTTTGTTTGGGTCAGCTATTGCCCTACTTATAACCGCTCATATTGTTCCTGGCTTTTTTGTTAAAAATTTTGCTGCTGCTCTTGTTGCTGCCCTAGTTATTGGGATAGTAAACGCTTTTATCCGTCCTATCTTAGGTTTTTTTGCTTTTCCAATTACTCTGATAACTTTTGGACTATTTACATTTGTTCTGAATGCAGTCTCGCTATTAATCGCTAGTGCCTTAACTCCTAGTTATGGTTTTATAATTCGGGGCTTTATACCAGCACTTTTAGGTTCTATTGTACTATCTATTGTTTCCACTATTATTAATTATCTTTTGAGAGGGGTTGAGTAAGCTGGCAACGGATACAACGGATGTAACGGATGTAACGGATGGTTATTGGTTACAAACAAAGACTTGTTGTACAAAATAAATTATCCGTTACATCCGTTTATCATTCGTTGCCAAACTTACCGCTAATGTAACGGCGCCTTTTAAACCTTGAACTGAGCATATAATTTGTTTAGGTATAAATAAGGTTTTTGTATTGGTGGCAAGAATTGCGGCAGCTTCAGCGACACTTAGAGTCTGGACTTTATTTGCGACAATTTGTGATGGGTTAGGTACAGTTACATTTTGTAATTCTTCAGCGGTAAAAAAGACTAAAGGCAAATTATGTAAAGCGCAAAACTGAGTTATACCAGGTTCCAATGCTTTGGTATTAATGGTGGCAACTCCTGCGATGGTCTTAATAAGCAGGTTGTTTTCTTGGAACACATGCTTTATTGCTGCTGAGATAAATTCGCATGAAGTCCCACGTTGACAACCAATACCAACCCATAGATAGCTTTTAATATTTATCACTTTCTCTGAAACCAGTTCATAACTTTTCGGCGCCATAAAACTGGGCTATCATCTGGACGATATTTTGTATCAAGCATTGAAAGTAATAGGGGCAACCCACCAACTTTGGCACTCATTAATAAATGCATCGAGAGCGCTAATACTATAACAATCCAGGCGATTAAATGTATATAGTAAGCAATGTGGTTGAACTCACCTAGTGGTAGCCAATTTTCATCTTGAAATTTGCCAGAAATTACCGAAAATACAGCCGCTACTAGCATCAAGGTATTTGTGACTTGTTGTAGTGCATACCACCATGCAGGTTTTCCAACACTACCCAGTTGCTTTAACGTTGAAGTTTGTATTAAGCGCTTTCTACCAGCTTTCCAACAGTAAATCAAAAATATTGGTAATGCTATATACGAGATCAAAAATCCGAATGTACCGTGAATATCGATTAAATCGCGATTCCTTTTCGTTATTCCTAAACCGCCAAACCTGCCATCCCAACTATCGTATACTAAAAATCCTGTAATTATGGCGCCGATAATTAGTAATACATTGGCGCCATGTAACAGTCGTAGTAAAAAAGGTTGATATGGTTTGGAACGAGTCATAGAGTTAAGATTTTATTTTTTACCTTATTTTTTGCCTTTGAGTACGTCTGCTGCGGAAATGCCATCACCTTGTGTACCAAAGTACCATAAAGCAGCAGCAGCTTCCGTGCGGGTTACGGTTCTTTTTGGCTGAAACAGTGTAGTAAAACCGAATACACGTCTAATATTAGACTGTTCACCGTTTTGAAAGTCAGCTAACACTGCTCGCAACGCTTTTGAGTCGATTTTCCCTGCATCCTGAAATCCCCAAGTTTGCTTTACAGCTTCTAAATTTGCCGCAGGTAAGGCGGTGCGTGTATCAAGCGGTATTTTCCATAAAATTAACTGCTCGCGCGTTAACGGTGCGTCTGGACGGAATAATACTTCAGTAGAATCACCAGATAAAGGACTGGGGATTATACCAGCCTCTGCTAGTCCTTGAATGACGGGAAAATCAGGATTGGTTTTAGAAACATCGCTAAATGCAGGTTGTGCGTTTTCTGTAGCTGCACGAATTTGTTTTGCTGGGTTGCTACTATACATCGCATTATTTGCAGCAACTAACCAACGCGCGTATTCACGCCGAGTAATCACCTTACCTGGTTCAAATAAAGTATTATTGTTAGCTTTAGCTTGATTATTAGAACTATTATTAGAGCTAATTGTCAAAACACCCAGCGCTCCCAAGTCTTGAATATAACTTTGTAACTGTTGGGGAGCTTTATTAATATCACTGAACTGTGACGAGTTGGTTTGTGCGACTGCGGGTGTATTAGTTGCGGTTACTACTGGGGTATTAATAGGCGCCGCAACATTATTATCAGGCAAGACTGGACCAATAAAATCTGAACTTCCAGGTTGGGGTGTATTGCTGGCAACTTCTGGTGTTTTTGTATTTTGAGGTGTGGAAGTAGAACTCGCAAAAGCTGTACCGCTTGGTGAGTATTCAATTCGTAACTCTGTGGATGTTTGAGGTTGATTTGGTGCTGCACTCGTAACAGACTTGGGTTGAATTGTCACTCTAACTAAAAGATTATTTTGTTTAGCTTCAAACGTTCCCCCTGTATCATCGCTTGGTTTCTGGACAATTTGCCAGTTATTGGAAGAAAATTGACTACGGTAAAAGCTCGCAATAAAATTACTAGGGTCAACACTTAACCAACGTCCTTGGGATTGACCCTCGGCGCCTGGTATTACTTCTTGTAACTGAGCATTCGGATATATTGGTATATTTTTGGGAAAATCTGCTGGTAACTGAAATGTTGGCTGTGGTTGTGGTGTAGTTTGAGTTGGGTTGGTGCCAAAAACAGCAGGATTATTTTTCAATCTAGAATCTGCTGCCAATGACTGTTCCCAGTTTTTGGCAGCAGGACTATTCGCGCAGGCAGTTAGAGTTAATAAAGCTGCCCAACCTAAAAACACAACCGAACGTTTGCAGTAATGCACAGAAAGTAAGTATTTATAATTCCATTATTCCTACACTAACGCATTTAGATTTTCCCGATATAGGGACATGAATGGATTTTGGATTTTAGATTTTGGATTAAAAACCTAACTCAGCACTCAGCACTCAGCACTCAGCACTCTTACAACTCCCAACAAAAATGTCGTAATAATGCAAAACTTACCAATTTACTTGGTACGGAGGCACCTTTGATGACTTTTGGTCGTAAGAAACGTCCGGAAATTAGACGGGCAATACCTTTTAATCTAGCTTGTAAACGAACCCATAGAAAGGTTAATACACTTTTAGAAGTTGCATAAGGTGGAACAAATGCTAACTTGCCGTATAAAACATCCGCACGATGGGTTTTACTTAGTTTGTTTTGATGGTGTTCCGGATTTGGGGCGCCGCCATGTTCTCCATAATTACGCCAGGGAATATAATTCTTAAAGCTACGCGCGCGCAAATAGTTATCTAATGTTGAATCCCAACTTGAATAATTTGAGCTTCCGTACTTTTGTGTAATTTCTTCACTCAGTCCAAGTAAGCTTTCAGCAGCGTTGGGAGTCACAATATAAGCTACCGTTGAAACCGAAAACCCTTCTGCATACCCTTCTGGTAAAATACTATATACTTGTGATGCACAAGTATATAGCCAACTGACACCGACATCAGACTGACTTGGATTAAATGGCAGTGGCAATTTAGCAAAGCTAATCACAGGCACGAAATCTGCTTCAATAATTAAAGTTGGCAATTGCTCTTTCTGGGCAATTCTCCACGCACGCTCATGATTCATTAAACAAAGATAGCTACGCGAGTAATCTTTATATTCAGGCTTAAATTCTTGTCTGAGAACCTGACAGTCAAAACCTTCGGCAGTAAAAAATTCTTCTAGTAGAGAAGTTGATTCTTTACACGCAACAATTAAGACTTTGCGAATATTGTGTACGAGTTGATTTGTGTTTTTGTTGTTATCCATAGATTATCAGTGGTTGAAATTACTTAAATTATTAATGCGCCTTGATATATTGATTAAGATTTAAAACATCTAGATACTTAGATGCAGCTTCTGAATAAGTAAATTGATTTAGCCAGTTTGAATCAACAGTTTTGAAATTTCCTGATAAAACTTCTAAAATAGATTTTGCCATCGCTTGATAATTACCGACGGGTACTAACGACCCATACTTACCACCAGCTAAAATTTCCGCAGGACCACTTGGACAGTCAGTAGAAACAACAGGAGTACCAACAGCTAAAGCTTCAACGATAACGTTACCAAAACCCTCCCAAGCTGACGAGAGCGCAAATACACTAGCGCGCGCCATGTAAGCATGGGGATTTTCTTGAAATCCTAGCATCGCAACATCGTTTTCTACACCAAGTTCTTGAATCAGTTCATCTAAATGCTTCTTTTCGCTTCCAACTCCCAAAATCATCAAGCGCGCGGGTCTTTTAAAACGCACTTGGGCAAATGCACGAATAAGTGTAGGAAAATCTTTTTGCTCAATTAAGCGACCTACACCTAGAATAACTGGTGGTTCTCCTTGATTAAACCAAGGATGAGCTACTGGTTGTTGACTTTTTTCTATGATATCTGGAGCAATAACAGGGTTATAAATTACCTTGATTTGATTGCGAGGAACTTTGATAACTTGCGCTAAATCATCAGCAACTCCTTGAGAAACTGCAATAATATCTGATGCCCACCGATAAAATAACCGTGCTTTCAAAGGTGTCAACTGTGCTGTTAGTTGCGGCAGATTTTTGGCTTCTACCGAAAGCGTATTTTGTTCTGCAATGACAACTCGTGTTTTCACGCGCGCTGCTTTTTTGGCAAAAATTGCAATCTCACTTGGATAGTGGAGTGCTGATAGCATTGACAGTGGTTGTTCTAGCTTTAAATAATGTATCAGTTTGGGCACACTTGCCGCCAACTTCGGTGATTCTAAATCAATTATCCTTACTCTGGGTGCCACCTGCGATAAGTAAGGCCCTGACTTGTGCGCTAGTACTAAATCTACCTTCAAGCCATGTTCTGTAAAGCTATTCGCCAAATTGACCATAACTCGCTCGGTTCCACCACCGAAAAGGCAACGTAGGAAAATTGCAACATGGGTTCGATTTTTGAGCATACTGAGCATTTTTGCTTTAATGTCAAGCTTACACTCTTAAAGTGCCCATTAATTTCTGTAAAGTTACTATTTAAATTGTAAATTTTGAAAATAATTCCCATAAATTTGAACCACGTTAATATTTTACATGCGCTTCTAAATCTTCTATTTGTGGTGGACTGCCACGCTTGATTAGGCGCCAAAGTACGGTATAACTGCCATCAGAAGAGAATCGAACTGGACGAAACGCGATGATTGTATCGCTGCTCTGATATTCGAGTAATTCATCAATATTTATACGCTCTTGTGGTGTGAGTTGCTTTCCTGTTAGTACTGCTGAAGAAAGTTTATACTGAAATAAACGTACTAAATAAGTATTGTTCAGTTTGACTGGAATACTTGATAGCAATTTGGAACTCAACGGATGTTTTTCTGTTTGAAAGCGGCGCCGTTCTTGCTGTATTTTATCTAACTGTGGTGGTGGTTGGTAATTAAGAAAAGCGGTTGCAATTTCTGGGGTAACGGTTTTGAGTGTTGCATCCAGCTTTTCGAGCTTGTTATCTCCTAAATTTGCGATAAAGCTGTAATCTACTCCGGTAGGCAATATTTGAAAGCTATTTCCAACGATGGAAAGTGCTAAATTAGGATTAAAACCATTTTTTTCACCCAAAGATGGAAAAGGGTATCGCTCGATAACGGTTTTTGATAATCGATTTTGGAGCGTATTTAACGGACGATGATAAAATGAATGTGGTAGGACACGAAAAATACCCGTTTGAGGCAATGCCAAAAACTTAGAGTAGGTTTGCTTTTCTTTTGGGTCAAGGTCGTAAGCGAAACGGTCGAGTGCAATTGCTGTCTGTGTCGGATTGTGAAATGTCGTACTAACTCCAAATTCAGCTTGCGCTAGCTTAATATATTTTTCTGCGCTTTCTAACACTCTATAAGCTTCCTGGGGAATCATAACAGCACCTTGCATCGGTTGCGTATAATTTGCAAGGAGCTTTTTAGCTGGACGGACAATAATTTGTGGTGAAGAAGGAGGTAATAAGGGTTCAAATGTTGCAAAATTCTTTGCTTGAATGCCCAAATTAGGACGCTGTATCGGTGACATTGACAGTATTGGGTCAGATTGACGCTCCCCACTCACGAGAGGCAACTCGCTTACCAATGCTGACTCTCCCCGTCTCGATAAAATACGGTCGAGTAAAGGAGCAAGCTTTAATAACTCCTGACTTGATGTATACAACGGACACAAAATACTACTATCGCTGTTTTTGATTACTGGTGACTCGGCGAAACAAGTCGTTTTAAAATTAGGGTCTTGTAACTTTACAAAGCCTTCAACTGCTTTAGCTTGCACGAGTACTTGTCCACGTACTGCCCTGACTCGGTTTGGGTCTAGTACAGAAAGCGCTTTCTCAATGCGCGCGATTAAGTTTATTTGCTCCTGCACAAAACCTTTAGCCGTTGTATAAAAACTATCAACTGGGGTTGACGAAGCATTTTGAATCGTCGAAGATTGCGCTTTGTGTTGTACAGCTTCCGCGCGAATGCCTACCGATATTAAACAAAAGGGCGCAAAAACGCTTAAAAATATGTATCTCATCTCAAATTATGATTGGATAGTAGTATGAAAAATCTAAAATTGATATTAAATTTAGAAACAAGTTATAAAGAACAAACAGCAGAAACAGCGACAACTGCCTGTTAAATGGACTTTTTTCTAGCGTCGTCGGTTTGTTACCAGTGCGAAAACACAACTACATGCAAGCTTACCCGGACCAGCCGATTCATTCTGAGGCTCCACTCCAGTTGTTACTTTTTGTCGATGACCGTCCAAAGTCTCGGCAACAAATCCAGCAGGTAAAGTCATATCTTGATAAACTATACGAGTCGTATCAGTTTGAGCTTCAACTCGTGGACGTTGGGGAGCAACCTTATTTGGCAGAACATTTCAAATTGGTAGCAACACCAGCACTAATTAAAGTTCACCCAGAACCGAGGCAATCCATCGCGGGTAGTAATATCATTAATGAACTAAAAATCTGGTGGCCTCGTTGGCAAGCAGCAGCAGAAAGTTATATAAAATTAGAAACTGAATTAGAACCAGAAGATTACGAGGAAAACGGTAACGGTGCATTACCAAAATCCTCAATTACATCGCTAGCTATATCAACTGAACTGATTCAGCTTTCCGATGAGATTTTTCGTCTCAAGCAAGAAAAAGAGAAACTAACTGAACAACTTCAGTTTAAAGACCGAATAATTGGGATGTTAGCTCATGACCTTCGCAACCCTTTAACAGCAGCTTCGATTGCAATTGAGACTTTACAATCGAACTACAATTTTGAGAAAGGAGAGTTCGAGCGTTTAAAACCGGGCTTGACGGCAAAATTGTTCAAACAGGCACGTACTCAGGTTAAGACTATTGACCGTATGATTACTGACCTATTGCAAGTCGGTCGTGGTAATGACAGCGATTTTCGCATCCAGCCTCAAAAAATGGAACTTGGAAAACTATTTCAAGAAGTTGCTGATGAATTACGCGAACGTATTGTTACCAAATCACTCGTTGTTGAAAAAGACATCCCCAAAGATTTGCCTATTGTTTACGCTGACCCTGACCGCATTCGTCAAGTATTGATTAATTTACTTGATAACGCCATTAAATACACCCCTGAAAATGGTAAAATTATAGTCTCTGGGCTTCATCGCACTACCCAAAAGGTTCAATTTAGTGTTGGTGATTCAGGTCTAGGTATCCCTGAAGATAACCGTGAGCGCATCTTTGAAAACCGTTACCGCTTAGAGCGTGACGAAGACAAAGATGGATATGGTATTGGTTTGTGCCTATGCCAGCGAATTATCCGCGCGCACTACGGTCAAATTTGGGTTGATGTTTCTCCAATGGGTGGAGCATGGTTTCACCTAACACTGCCTGTTTATCCAAAATAATTCAGAATAATTATTAATAACTTCAGTATTACTTCGTAATTTCTTTATTTTTTTGTATCAAAGGTAATTACCGCTCTTTTATTACTCTCGTCTACTTCTTAAAGCTGAAATAATTTGAGTGTTCGCTTCCGGAAACTCAAACGTATCAAGTTCATCCAAATTAACCCAGCGTACTTCGTCACATTCAATAAGTTGAGGAGTTCCACTCAAATACTTACAATGGTGTACTGTCAGCGTTACTCTTAAGTGAGTATACGTATGACTAATAGATATTAAATGTTCACCAACTTCAATTTCTATACCTAATTCTTCTTTAATTTCTCTTTGAATGCATTCTACAACCGTTTCTTCCGGCTCTACCTTACCACCTGGAAACTCCCATAACCCTCCCATCATACCTTCGGGGCGCCGACGGTCGATTAATATCCTACCAGAAGCGTTCCAAATAACTGCAACACCAATAACTTTGTGTGGTGGAAATGTATTTTGATCCATTTTGGGCAATACTGTTATTGAAATAAGATTCCCGACTTCTTTAAGAAGTCGGGAATCTAGTAATCTAGTGAAAATCAAGTTAATTTTTCAATGATAACTTTTCAACCATACCATTAAGTGCAATTGTCCGTATTTAATCGGTCTTATTTATATTCAAAAATTTACGCTTCTGCTTGCTCTGTATCGGTTCCGTGTAATGCTACCTCGAAATGCATCCTTTGTTCTGCGTTCCGCAAAAAATAGCCACTCATCATCGCTGATGCTAATAACCGACCAAGATTTTCTCTACTAGTAGTAATACTTACATTAAAATGTTCCGAAGGTAAATTACCTAACAAGCCAACTATGTTACGCTCCATAACCTGAAAAACTTCGGGTGAAGATGGCTTTGACAACTGAGATAAAGCTTCAGGACTGAGCGACTTTACATATTGCCATAGCAAATTTGCACCTTCTGACTCGCTATCAAAAAATTCGGAAACTCGATTAGGTTGGTTACTCACTTTCTGCCTCCTATACTTTTACAGTTAGCTAAGATTTAATACAATTCTATGCTTTATGTAGCTTTTTTGCCCTAAACTTTAGACTACTGTTTTGTCTTGTTGCAAACTAATGTAACAAAATTAATATACCCTTGGCAGTCGGTGTAACCGTACAAAAAAAGTGTGTTATCTCTAAAAAGTGCTGAGTGCTTAGTAATGAGTGCTGAGAGCAATTCCTAACTCATAACTCAGCACTCAGCACTAATTTTTAGCTTGCTAAATACTCGTTAATGCTGATTTTTGATTTACGTAGCTTGGTTAAAGCTTCACGCTCAATCTGTCGCACTCTTTCACGACTAATATTGAGTATTTCACCAATCCGCGCGAGTGTCATTGATTGACCATCCGCTAAACCGTATCTCAACGAGATGACTTCACGCTGCTGAGTGGTTAAGCTTGACATCAAACGCTCTAAGTCGGTTGATAGCGAAGCTTGAACTACAAACTCTTCAGGTGTTGCATTCGTATCTTCCAACATCTCCCCTAACTCAGTGTCATGATTATCGCCTAGACGTAAATCGAGCGAAAGGGGTAAACGAGCTTTTTCTAAATATTCACGCACTTGCCTTGGTGTCAACTCAAGTTCTTCAGCTAACTCTCCTACACTAGGCGCCCGTCCCAACTGCTGAGATAGAGAACGCTGGGCTTTTTTTATTTTATTTAGTTTTTCTGTAATATGAATTGGTAGACGTATAGTACGACCTTTTTCAGCTATAGCACGAGTAATCGCTTGGCGTATCCACCAATAGGCATAAGTGGAGAAACGATAACCTTTGGAGGGGTCAAATTTCTCTACACCTCGCTGCATTCCAATACTACCTTCTTGAATTAAATCAAGTAGGTCTACATTACGCTTAATATATTTTTTCGCCACGGATACCACAAGTCGCAAATTGGCTTCTACCATTTTACGTTTGGCAAATTCGCCTTCTGCAATTGCAGTATTCAACTCTCTAATGTCAAGGTCTGTCGCTTTCGCCCACTCGTCTAATGTTGGTTCGTGCCCTAACTGAGCGGCAAGAGACTCCTTAACATCATACAAGCTAGTTACACGCTTAACTTGCTTGCCATAAAATATTTCTTCCTCGTGTGTTAAGAGTGGCACTTTGCCAATCTCACGCAGGTAAGTCCGCACGAGGTCTGTAGCTGTCTGAGCGGTCTTCATGGCGCTACTCTTTGGTAAATGTTTGCTTCATATAGTGGGCGGGGAGTGTAGATACCGATAGATGCTTTATAATTACGACTCCAAATTTTACTGGAGACCTAATATAGCAACCTCAGAACGTATACCGCTTCGGTCTACAGCGGTAAGTTTACAACTTTTATAGTTATTAATTCGAGTTAAGGTACTTTATTTTTGGCTTTGCTCACAATCATCTAAAGTTAGATTAAAAGTAACAAGCTAGTCAAATTTACTTTCTAAGCTTTTGTATTAACCATTGTAACATTTCTTAAAAGGTTTGGCTAGTCATTATTTCATTTCCTTGGGCTTTTTCCGCTATGTGTGGTATTGCTTGACACTTATAATACCCGAATTCCACTGATTTGATTAAATAAATTATTAATCCAATTCATCAAGAAATGTAAAGAATTTTTAAGAATTGCTAGGTAAAGTGCGTGGCGCCACTCGGTTATTGGTTTTGTTTTGTGGATTTTGGTGGCGCCACACACCCTACACGGTATATTCTTGAATGACTCGCACGTCTAGGTCGGAGGTTTGTAAGGAACGGATTGCGGCAGCTGTGGCTTTGGCGCCTGCTAGTGTAGTGATGATGGGAATTTTGTAAGTGAGTGCGGTGCGTCGGATAAGTCTGGCATCGTTTTGTGCTTCTCCTCCGGAGGGTGTGTTGATGACGATTTGAATTTGATGGTTTTTAACGGCATCAAGAACATTCGGGCGCCCTTCATGAAGTTTTAAGATTAGTTCAACGTTTAAGCCGTTGTCTTTAAGGATGTTTCGTGTTCCGTCAGTGGCTATGACTTTAAAGCCCATATCGATAAATTCTTTGACGATGGGTACTACTGCTGTTTTATCACGGTCGTTCATCGATACAAACACTGTTCCTGTTAAAGGTAATTGTTCGCCGGCGCCGAGTTCTGCTTTAGCATAAGCACGTCCAAAGTCGGCGTCAATCCCCATTACCTCACCTGTTGAGCGCATCTCTGGACCAAGTAAAGTATCAGTACCTGGGAATTTATTAAACGGTAATACGGCTTCTTTGACGGCAATGTGGGAAGGTATTACTTCTTCGGTGAAACCTAGTTCTTCCAAGGTTTTACCCGACATTATTAAAGATGCTAACTTTGCTAGTTGTACACCCGTTGCTTTGGAAACAAAAGGTACTGTTCGCGAAGCGCGCGGGTTGGCTTCTAAAATATAAACTTGAGGCGAATAACCAGAGGCGCCTGCAACTGCAAACTGAATATTCATTAACCCCACTACAGAAAGGGCTTTTGCTAGCTCTACTGTCCATGTACGAATTTGAGTCAGTACAGCCGGAGGAAGTGAAATTGATGGCAGCGCACAAGCTGAGTCTCCTGAGTGTATACCCGCTTGTTCTATATGCTCCATAATACCACCAATTACGACTCGCCCAGTATGGTCGGCAATTGCATCAACATCGACTTCGATGGCGTTTTCTAAGAACTTATCAATTAAAATTGGATGGTCTGGTTCAACTTGAACGGCAAAAGTCATGTAGCGCTCAAGTTCCATGTCGGAGTACACTATCTCCATCGCGCGTCCACCCAAAACATAGCTAGGACGAACAACAACCGGATAGCCAATGCGTTTCGCAACAACCAAAGCGTCTTCGTAAGTCCGAGCAAGACCGTTTGCGGGTTGAGCAATATTAAGTTGCTTGAGAATTTTTTCAAACCTTTCCCGGTCTTCAGCAATATCTATCGAGTCGGGAGATGTGCCCCAAATTTGAGTGCTGAGTGCTGAGTGCTGAGTGCTGAGTGCTGAGTGCTGAGTGCTGAGTGCTGAGTGC
>NZ_JBXXZH010000066.1:0-40198 GCF_059640475.1 Calothrix sp. CBUCES-K 9914 | reverse complement strand
AAATTGGTTCTCCAAAGACTTTAGTACCAGTTTTGCTTTTACTGAATTTAATATTGGTTTTTAGCAGAAGATGGCGCCTGTCAGCTTATTTATTAACGGCAGGTTTAGGAAGTGCCGCAATTAATCATGCTGCAAAAGTATTTTTTCATCGCTTGCGTCCTCACCTTTGGGAGTCAACATATCACAAAACGAGCTTTGCATTTCCTAGCGGTCATGCAATGGCAAGTTTTACATTTGCAGCAATTTTAATCGTTCTAGCTTGGCATACTCGTTGGCGTTTACTCGCTTTTATGTTCGGCGCCGCTTTTGTGCCAGGAGTAGCTTGGACACGGTTATACTTAGGAGTTCATTTTCCTAGCGATATCTTAGCGGGATGGTTGGTTGCACTTGCTTGGGTTATAGGTGTTTATGCAATAATTAGACCGCACAAAAATCAGACGACTTTAACAAATGAAGAGGTTAAAGTTTCAGAGGTAAACATATAATTTTATTAGTCAAAACAACAACTAATAATAAAAACAGACGTGTAGAGACGTGAAATTTCACGTCTCTACATCTTCGTGGCCTAATCATATTCTGCAATGGCTTCTTGAGCCAAGGCTTCCAGCTTGCCATCTGCGATATCTTTTTCTAGTTGTTCATCCCAACGCTTGTAATCTAAGTCGGAAAACCATTTTAGAAGTTTTTGGAACTCATCAGGTGGGAGTTGAAGTATCGCAGACTCAATTTGCTCAACGTTCAGCATAAGGGTTACTTTAGCATAGTTATAAGAAAATTATACTGATTTAAACGACAGTTAGGTTAGTTAAAACTTTACCCATTTGATTTTCGTCTCTAATTTGCATGATTGCCTCCTAACTAACATATCTAATGGAAATTTTGAGTTTTCATGTGCTTGATTATGATATTTGTATCACCGTATTTTCATATATAAACAATTTGATTTCAAATTCTAAATTATGTCACAACCACGAGTTGGTGCGTGACGCTACAAGTCTTATAACTACGTTGAAATTCCTTCATCGTGTCACGCACCCTACGTTTTTATGTGCTACTCATGCAAGTCCTAATTATTTATCTATTTATTAAGAGTTATAAAATTAAGAGTTATAAAATTAAGAGCGGGAAAACCTCCGATTTACGTGCATTGTAGAGACGCGATGGACGCTATGTTTCTCGCGTCTCTACACGGGTACATTTTTTTACAACGAATAACTTAGTTGTTACATTCGTCACATTTTAATGCTGTTTCCACCCGACTCTGTGTCAGAAATTTTACTAATCAGGCTTATTTAAGTCAAAAGATGTAACAATATAAGTAGATATATTACAAAATCTAAAAATTAAAGCATAAATGGCAAGGTAGATGTATGAGTAAATCAAAACCTAGCGTAGTTGTAATCGGCGCCGGAATTGGTGGACTGACTGCTGGTGCGTTGTTAGCGCATCGTGGTTACAACGTTTCAATTTTCGACCAAGCACTTGTACCTGGGGGTTGCGCTTCGACGTTCAAGCGCAAGGGATTTACCTTTGATGTCGGCGCCACTCAAGTTGCTGGTTTGGAAGTTGGAGGTATTCACCATCGGATTTTTTCTGAGCTAGGAATTGATATACCAGAAGCTACCCATTGCGACCCAGCATGTGCTGTCTTTTTACCTGGGGAAAACACACCTATTAATGTTTGGCGTGACCAAAAGAAGTGGAAGGAAGAACGTAACAAGCAATTTCCCGGTAGCGAACCTTTTTGGGGATTATTGGCTGAGTTATTTAAAGCAAGCTGGCAATTTCAAGGACGCGACCCTGTACTACCACCACGTAATGTTTGGGATTTATGGCAGCTAACTCAAGCTTTACGCCCAAATACTTTTATTACTGTACCATACACTTTATTTACCGTTGGTGATGCACTACGAGCTTATGGGTTGGGCAATGACAAGCGATTACAGACATTTTTAGATTTGCAACTCAAGTTATACTCTCAGGTTAGTGCAGAAGAAACAGCTTTACTTTATGCTGCAACTGCATTATCTGTTTCACAGGCGCCACAAGGTTTATTTCATCTTAAGGGCAGTATGCAGGTTCTTAGCGACTGCCTAGTAACAGCTTTAGAACGTGATGGTGGAAAGTTGTTGATGCGCCATACTGTAGAAAATATTCTTGTTAAGAACGGTAAAGCTGTAAGTGTTATAGTCAAAAATCAGAAAACGGGCGATATGTGGGAAGAACCCGCAGATTATATAGTTGCTAATGTTACCGTACAAAATTTGGTGCAATTACTCGGTACAAAGGCGCCTCGTAGTTATAAAAAGCGAGTGGAGAAACTACCGTCACCATCAGGCGCCTTTGTAGTTTACTTGGGTGTAGATGCAAGCGCTGTACCTCCTGAGTGTCCACCACATCTTCAGTTTTTATATAATCAAAACGGCCCGGTTGGAGAAAATAACTCGCTGTTCGTCTCAGTTAGTCATGAAAGTGATGGACGGGCGCCTACTGGTAAAGCCACAATAATAGCTTCGTCGTTTGTCGATGTGGAACGGTGGTGGAAGACTGAAGACTATGAAGGATTAAAACAAGAGTTTACCGACCAAGCAATATCGCATCTAAATAAATATTTTTACCTCAAACCTGAAACACTTGTTCACGTCGAAGCAGCTACACCTCGCACCTTCCACCACTACACCGCGCGTTCTCAAGGTATAGTAGGAGGAATTGGGCAGAGAATACCCACATTTGGACCCTTCGGCTTTGCTAACCGCACACCTATCCCAAGTTTATGGCTAGTTGGTGACTCAACACATCCAGGGGAAGGAACTGCGGGTGTTAGCTACTCTGCGTTAACTGTAGTTAGACAAATTGAGCAAAAATTAGGAGTTAGGGATTAAAGTAAAAGAGTCTTGATTGGTTTCGTGATGTTTTGGTAAAACATGTAAATCGGAGGTTTTGCTTATATGGTTGAAAGCTATATGAAAAGGTAATTTCAGGATTGCTGTATGGTCTATACAACGGTAAGTTACGAAACGTTTCAGCGTCAAAAGTATCCAAAGTTTGGGCATGATAATCCTCATCCCATGAACTTTGAATTTTGGCTGTATATGGTTCAAACTGGTTTTTCAGCTTGGGAAGCACGCGAAGAGTTTGGCTGTACAAATAAACTACGCGAGGGACCAATTTGGTGTTTTCAAAGACATGGCATGTCGAGTACAGCACTGCCAGATGGTCGTATCATATATATTGGTGGTGAGCATGAAGAGTACTATGACCCTGATTACTGTATTTACAATGATGTAATTGTCAAACATCCAAATGGAGAAGTTGATATTTACGGCTATCCAATGAATTTCTTTCAACCCTGCCACTATCATTCGGCAACGCTCGTTGATAACAATATATATATTATTGGACGTTTAGGGTATCAACAAGACCGAGTTCTTGGTGAAACGCGCGTGTTCTTACTTGATTGTGAAACCTTTGAAATAAAAAAGATACATACCAAAGGAGAAAACCCTGGTTGGATTTATGAACACAATACCGAATATATCAAAGAAAAAAACTGTTTAAAAATAGAAAAAGGTAAAATTATTACTTTTGATACAGATACAGGAATAGATACTAATAACGAAAATTACAATAATGTCTACGAAGATAATCAAGAAGTATTTTTATTGAACCTAACAAGTAATCAATGGTTTGCAGTAAAAGCATAATATACAAATTTAGCAAACAATAACAGCAAATAACTTTATGTCAATTTCAAAAACTGAAGCAAAAAAAGTACTTGAACGTCTTATCTTCGACACTGACCGTCCACAGGAGTGGATAGAAGATATTTGGAGTTTAAGTCCAACTTTGGGAGAAGATGCTGCCAAACTTGTTGAGGTATTTGAAGCATTGATTGAATGTTGCCCACAAGATAAATTAGAAAACTTAGTAAATTTTTATTGCCGAGAGGTTTTAGAATCGTAGGGTGCGTGACGCCATAACATGTACACTAATAACATTACAGTCCACTAGCGTCACGCACCTTACTTAACCATCATTAAGTGGTGCATTAAGTTTCAGTTTTACGCCTGTTCCTTTTTTAAGAACAACTTCTCCACCTGGACTAGATAGTACGTAAGCTGTTGCAGCGGCACCTCCAGCTAGAGTACCGTGTTTGAAGTTAGTTTTATTACCAATAAAATGACCAGCAGCGGCACCTCCTAAGATAATTCCAACGTTTTGTAGAAATTTACCCTTAGTTTTGGTTTCGATTTGAGTGTTAACTAAAGCGGCGTTAATAGGTAATTTATCGCCATTTTTCAAGACAATAGCATCAAAAACTAAATTTAATTTAGCTTTTTTACCTTTAGCAGCTTTGACAACATTTTCTACATGCCCTTCAACCTTACTGTCTTTAAGAATAGCATTGTTACTTTTGACTTTCAGAAGAAAAGTATCGTTTTCACGGTTTTTGCCTGTAGAAATGTCTTGTTGAAGATTTGTATCGAATGTTGTACCACTTGCAACAATAGCTTGAGAATTCTTTGCAGTATTTGAGGCAAGTTTAGTATTTGTACTCGTTGAGTCGCTTGTGGTTGTGTTTTTTGAACTACAAGCAACTGTATTTAATACTAATGTCGCACCCAAAACAAACGGTATGAACTTTTTCATAATTTTCAAGAAAAAGTAGGTTGGTGTAGATAATACACTATAAGATACTGGGTATTTAATTTCAGAACAATACTTAAAATTTAATTATCGTAGGCACCATAATTTCTCGTTTTGTTACAATTTATATTAAGATTTGTAATTAGAGAGCATTGCTTCAAATTCTTCTAGTGCCTGAAGGCTTCCAACCTGCCAATTTCTCTCCACAAGTTGAGGAATAAGCTCAGTTATAGGTATTTCTGGAAACGTTGGGCTAGTTTCAGACTCTATATATTTTTTACCTTGTAGCAAATGAATAGTTAGTTTTCCACTATCATATATCCAAACTTCTGGTACACCAACAGCTTCGTAAGCCTCAATAGTTGTTCGCGAAGTAACATCACTTTCAATAGCCAAATCTGGTGGAGGGTCATTTGGTTCGAGGCGCCGACGACCAATCATAGTTTGATAGTTTTGGATGTAAAAACAGGCATCTGGTTCTACTCCAGCAGCACCTTGGTTTTTAAAGGTAGTTGAACCAAAAGGTTGATATCGAATACCTTTAGCTCTCAATAAAGTTTTGACGATATCAGAAATAAAATCTCTTGGTATTTCATGTTCTGGTAGAGGAACCATAATCTCTAAAGTACCCTGGAAATAAGCGACTCGTGACGCGCGCTTTTGCCCTAATTCCTGTAAAATCGTTTCAAATTCCTGCCAAGTTACATCTGGGATAGTGACGACACTACCGGGGGCAAAATGCATTTGGCTAATAGATTTGACAATGCCAGTAGTTGTAGTCATAACCACAAGTTTTTAAATTTGGGGAATCTTACCACCCACCGAGTATAACAATAAAGGGCATAGCAAATGCCATACCCTTATGTTTGTAAAATAAAGTTAAAATTGAATTTTTACTGACTAGTTGTAGTTGTGGTTGTAGTGGTGGTGTTATCTGGTGATTGTTCGGGTTGTGGCGCCGGCTCTGGGTTGAGATATGCACGCCAGTTGCGAATTTGCTCACGCGCAGAACTATATGCGGCGGTATTACGTGGAATTAGGCGCGCTGTTTCTATCGCTCGTCCGAGATCAGATTCGCTCTGGGTGCGAGCAATATCTAATATTTGCTGACTCCACTGGTCAATAGCTGGGTTAACGTCGTTACGTAATAAACTACTGTCAGGAACTTTGTTTGCCAAGCGAATTGCTTGAGCTAGCGCTTCGGGTGTTCCTTGTACGGCTACTTCCCTCGCTTGCCTCCAGTTTTGACGCGCGTTAACTTGTCCTTGCCAGTCACTAATAGCGGCTTCAGCTTCACCCGATAGCGCCCTATTACCTGTAATTTGGTTGGCTGTTTGAATTGCTCCAGATAAATCGCCACTGCTTGCTAATTCACGCGCGCGGTCTAAGTAAGGTTGGTCTTGAGCGCGCTGTATTATTGCTGTCCATTCGGCAATTCGTTTACGAGCTTCAGGATATAATGCCCTTCCGCGACGAATTTGACCTGCTTCAGTTATCGCTGCCTGTAATGAGCCTGCATCTTGCACCAGCGCTAACTGTTCAGCACGGTCTAAAAATGGACGGTCTTCAATGGTTTGAACTTGCCCAACCCAACGATTTATTTCTCTACGAGCTTCTCTCGAACGTGGGTTATTTACGGGTACTAACTGTGCCTCAGTAATAGCCGCTGTTAAATCAGCTACCGTTCCCTGTGTAGCCAGTGTCCGCGCTTTATCTAAACGTGCTACGTCTTGTATTTCTAGCTGCCAACGAGCAATTAGCTCCTGTGCTTTTTGATATACAGGACGCGACGGAACGATTTGTTGGGCTTGAGCAATTGCTGCTTCTAGGCCGGATGTAGTGCCAATCCAGGCATTACGCAGTGCTTCGGCAATTGCGATAAAGTCTTCAGTATCTGTTTGTAGATCAGCGTTTGTTGGAATGCGCTGGGCTATAGAAATCGCGGCATCAGCATCACGATTATCAAGCTTTTTCTGGGCAATATCAAGCATTTGGCGCCCAAATACCGGAATTGCTTCCTGCGCTTTCTGGTAAATGTAGCTATCAGCAGTTATTGACTCAGCAATCTTAATTGCTTTCGTCAAATCCTCAAGACCGCCGTTTTTAGCCAAACCTTCAGCTTTTGCTAACTTATCACCATCTTCACGAGTTTTTGTGATTAAACCATTTAGCTGCTGATACTTGGTAGTTTGCCAAAATTTATTATTCACACGCAGCAAGCCAGAAGCATCCATGAAAGCATTATGCCACCGCGCGTTCCGCATTTCCTCTTCGGCTTGTTTATAAATTTCTTCGCCTTTCGACCAAACCAAACGCCATTGCTCGATTTTGTCTTTAACAATTTTGTGTGCCGGCATATCATCAGGAATGCGGTTCGCAGTTGTGATAGCTTCGTCCAGCTTTCCTGCATGGAAACTTGCATCAGCTAAACGTAAAATATCGCGCGACCAATCCTCAAGGAAACGGTCTACTTCCGCGCGTAATGGGTGGTTGGATGGCAGTTGCTTTACAAGGTCAATAGCTTGCAGCAAATCATTCACTGTGTCCTTAGAAGCAGCTACTTGAGCGCAGTGTAATCGTACCGACGCACTCGCAAGAGGCCAAAAAATTGATGGACAATTGGGCGCAGCAGGCAGTTTCAACAGTATAGCCGTAGACATAATAGCTATAGTTCCTGGTACAAAGGCCAACAAACCAGTCCACAGCACCCAACTTTTTGTCCAACGTGGCAATTTCCACTCTCCAGAGAGTGCAGTTTCACTTTCGTGCGACTGACTTGATGGCGCCATTTTTTCGGATTTGCCCGCTTGTTGCTGTTTCACTGTCTTTGACGTTGAATTTGTACCTGGGACACCAGACGCTTTATTGTCAGACGGTTGCCGTTGTCGGGATAATTGGGTCATATTTTCTGACTCGTTTCCTGTGGTCCGTGACCAACTTTCTGGAATATCCCGTTCTGTCGTCATTGCTCACACCATGAGTAATTTTGATAGCGATTCGTTTGAGAACGAAATTTGCGTTGTTGCCATAGTAACTTTCTCGTTGAGAAAAAGCTAGCTCCTGCATCATCAATATCTCCACAGATATCATGAAGCTATATTTTTTACAGTCCTGTTTTATACCATTAGGAAGCAGATGATTCGGCTTGTAAGTTATTAATTACCCCCGCCAAGTCGTCACTACTTGCTTGGTACACTGTGCCACAAAACTCACACTTAACCTCGGCGCCATTATCTTTAACAATCATGTCTTGGAGTTCCGGTTCCCCAAATAATTTCAAGGCGCCTAGCACCCGTTCAAACGAACAACCGCAGTGGAAGCGAAGCATTTGCGTTTCAGGAAAAATAAACAGTCCCATATCTCCCAACAACTCTTGAAAGATTTCGGGCAAAGTTTTACCTGCTTGTAACAATGGTGTAAACTCTCTTAACGCCATCATTCGCGACTCTAAAGTTTCTACAAGAGCTTCATCACGTGCGGCTTTGGGCAAGACTTGGACTAGCAATCCTCCTGATGCTGTAACTCCACTCGATTCTACAAACACACCTACCATTAATCCGGAAGGGGTTTGCTCTGAAGTTACCAGATAATGAGCTACATCTTCGCCAATTTCTCCCGATACTAGTTCTACAGTACTGGAATAAGGAAAGCCAAATCCGATATCGCGCACAACATAAAGAAAACCTTTACCAATGGCACCACCAACATCCAATTTTCCTTTCTCGTTAGGTGGCAATTCGACAAACGGGTTATTTACGTACCCGCGCACCGTACCATCTAAACCAGCATCTACTAGTAAACCACCTAAAGGACCATCACCTCTAATTCTCAAATTCACGCGCGACCCTGTTCGTTTCATGCTCGAAGCCATCAATAACCCGGCAGTCATCGACCGACCTAATGCTGCCGTCGCTTCTGGAGATAACTTGTGGCGCCTGCGCGCTTCATCAGTTAAACGTGTAGTAATAGCACCTACTGCCCTAATCCCCCCATCTGCCGCTGTCGCGCGGATTAATTGGTCTGCCATGAAGAGCCTCTTACATTTCTTAATACACACTGTTAATTATTGTAAAGTCTTATTGATAAATGGTAGGTACGGTTTACCCTAGAAATTCAGGAAAGAGCGGGCGCCTATTGCCCACCCCACAAGAGATTTACTAATTGAATCTGTACCTTACTCAATTAAAAACCGAAAAATGAAAAATAGTAAACGCGAAGAAGACCAAAGTATAAGAATTTGGTAAATAATTCCTAACTCAATTCCACTAATAAAAATAATCATTACTAGTTCATTGAAACTATTTAACTTATAATACTAATTAGTATGTTCAGTAATTGTTGTAGAAGGAATATATGGATTTTCAATGTATTGTAAAATTATTAAAACAACTAAAATTAGCCACGAGTATAAAAAGCCATAAACTTTAAAGTGTCTCCAAACTAACTGCATTTTTTCTCCTATTAAAAATTTTATTTTAGGTAAAAACACTGATGGCTTTTGTGGATTTATCGACAAAAATCAGTTGAACCTAGCAATACAATACAAATAAAAATATTGGAGTTAAGTTAAATGACATTAGTGGTTATAATTGCTATTGCAATCGCTGTTATTGCTGCTGTAATAGCTATAAAAGCTGCTTTGGAAGCTAGCAAGCTTGGACGTGATAGCTTACAACAAGGGGACTATTCCAGCAGCTCTAGCATAAATGTAAGTAGAAACACAATGGAGGCAATTGATGCTACATCTGATCAGCAACCAGTCAGGAAAGTAACATATAGTGTAAAGTTAATGAATGGTACAAGCGCTTCAACAAGTCGCTCTCTTCAAGGAACTTCGACTTCGACAGTAACAAAGACTGTTGGAGCAAAAGCAGGTGAAGGAAAAGTTATTACTAGTAAATCAGAATTAGAAACAATTTCACCTGGAATCAAAGTTCGGTTTTCTGGAATAATTAGCTATCAAAACACACCATTAATTAATAAGTTTGCCGCTTATCTTGGGGAAGTATTTCGAGGATTAAATCAAAATAACGAGCCAGTTTGGAGTATATTTAATGCCGAAACGCCTACATTATTAATTGATTTATCAGGAGAAGATATACAGTTAATTAATAGTGATTATGGTTTAACTATTAAAGTTACAGAAAAAAGTGTTAATGGGTATATTCAGGGAAAACCAATGTTCTATCCCCAAGATGATAATTTTAGTTGTGATGAAACAACAGGTGAATTTAGCCAACGTTATTGTGGGTTAGAATTAGGAGATGAGGTAATTGTTACAGGAACAGTTACCTTAACAGAAAATGGAATTGGAGTCGCTGCGGAGAATATTACAATTAGCCGTTAAGTTTCATTGTATAGTATCAGTAGTTGTATAACGATTCGTATAGAGGTATTATAAATTACTGTTGTGTATACTTAACTAAATGGGTAACTACCAGTACCAAGTTGGTGGCAGTTTAGGAAATGATGCACCTAGTTATGTGGTGCGGCAAGCGGACGAGGAACTTTACAATGTCTTAATAGCTTCCGAGTTTTGCTATGTTCTGAACTCGCGTCAAATGGGCAAATCATCAATATTGGTACGCGCGAAACATCGGTTGCAGCAAGAAGGGTTTAAATGTGCGTTTTTAGACATGACGCGCGTTGGTAGTAATAATATGACTGTTCAGCAATGGTATTACGGAATTATTGCGGAACTGTGGCGAGGATTAGATTTAATTGGGAAGTTCAATTTAAAATCTTGGTTTAATAAGCAAGAAAATATATCTTGTGTTCAGCAACTAAGTAATTTTATTGAAGATGTGATTCTCACAGAATTTAAAACAGAAAAAATTACTATATTTATTGATGAGATAGATAGTATTCTTGGCTTAAACTTTGATGTTACCGACTTTTTTGCTCTCATCCGCTTTTGTTACAATCATAGAACTACAAACCCTGAATATTATCGAATTAACTTTGCAATTTTTGGAGTAGCTACTCCATCTGATTTAATTACCGATAAAAAGCGGACACCTTTTAATATTGCTAAAGCCATTGAATTACACGGTTTCCAACCTTCCGAAGCGGCACCACTACTCAAGGGTTTAGAAGATAAAATCGCAAATCCTCAAAAAGTTATTCAAGAAATTTTAGCATGGACAGGTGGGCAACCATTCCTTACACAGAAATTGTGCAATATGGTTATAAATGGGAAGTCTGAGGTGCATGAAGTCGTAGACAAGTACATTATTCAAAACTGGGAATCTCAAGATGAACCAGAACATTTGCGGACAATACGCGATAGAATTCAACGTCATCAGCAGCAAATTGGCAGATTACTAGGAATTTACCAGCAAATTTTACAAAATGAACAAGTTAAAGCCGATGATAGTCGTGAACACATAGAGTTAATTTTATCAGGTTTACTAGTCAAAGACAAAGGGTTTTTAAAAGTTAGGAACAAAATTTATCAACAAGTATTTAACTTAAAATGGGTAACAGAAAAATTAAATCTTCTTCGCCCTTATTCTCAAAATTTTAACGCTTGGCTTGCCTCAAATCAACAAGATACGTCGCGACTATTGCGGGGACAAGCTTTGGTTGATGCTCAACTTTGGGCACAAGGTAAAAGTTTGAGCCATATCGACTATCACTATCTAGCAACTAGTATAGAATTTGACCGTCAACAAGAATCTCTAATTATACAAGCAGCGCGCGCAAAAGAGATTGAGAGAAGATTTGCGATTGAGAAAAAACTTGCTAAATTACAAAGGTTATTATTGATAGTGATTAGTTTGGGATTTGTTATCTCTACGAGTTTAAGCATAACAACGTGGTTGCAGTATCGTCAATTAGTGCAAAATGAAATAAAAGCACTTGCAACTTCTGCTGATGGAATGTTTGCAGCGAATCAAGAACTAAATGCGTTGGTAGGTGCAATTAAGGCAAAACGAAAGTTACAACAATATAACTATATAAATCCAGAAATTAAAAACCAAGTTGAATCTGTCTTAGAACAAACTGTTTATGGAGTCAACGAATATAATCAGTTAATAGGACATAAAAGCGGAGTTACAACGGTAGCTACTAGTCCTGATGATCAAACTATTGCGACAGGTAGCGGTGATAAAACTATAAAGCTGTGGAAGTCAGATGGCACTTTATTAAAAACTATTAAGGCTCATGATTCTACAGTTTGGAAAGTTAGATTTAGTCCAGATGGTAAAATTATTGCCTCCGCAAGTGTTGATGGTACTATCAAATTATGGAACTTAGATGGCGCCTTAATCAAAACGTTCAAAGGTCATCAAGGCGCCGTTTGGAGTATTGCCTTTAGTCCTGATGGCACTCTGCTTGCATCAACAAGTTCTGATAGAACAATCAAACTTTGGAATTTGGATAATAGCTGCCAAGATATAAAGTGCAATATTTCTACTTTGAAAGGACATAATGCTGTAGTTTCAAGCATTGCCTTCACTCCCGATGGTAGTATAATTGCCACTACAAGTCTTGATAAAACAATCAAACTTTGGAAGAGAAATACAACAGACGGTATATATAGTGTCTTTAAAACTATTAAAGGTCATTCATCTGCAATTACGGATGTTGCTTTTAGTCCAGACGGTAAAATTATTGCTTCTGCAAGTGACGATAAAACAGTCAAATTATGGCGCTTAGATGGAACTAGTATTAGTACTCTTGAAGGACATGAAGCTGGGGTATTAACAGTATCTTTTAGCCATGATGGTCAGATTATTGCTTCTGCTGGTTCAGACAAAACTATTAAACTTTGGAGACCTAATGGCATTTTAATTAAGACCTTCAAAAAGCATAACGGCAAAGTATTAGATGTCGCAATTAATGCAAATAATGATGTAGTCGCCTCAGCAAGTATAGATGGTTCAGTCAAACTATGGAAAGTTAACCCAGGCTTATCAACCACTTTTTATAGTCAGAATGGTAAGGTTTTGCTTCCTGCTTTTAGTCCGGATGGTAATATAATTGCTTTTGCAGATGGAGAGCAGTCAGTTAACTTATATAGTAAAGATAATATATTGCTAAAAAGTATTAAAAGTCAAGGCGCCTCAATTGCAGCAATTACATATAGTCCGAATGGAAACAGTATTGCTGTCGGAACTGAGGATGGGAGTATAAAACTTTGGCAGTTGGCAGACATAAATAAATCCTTACTTAAACCCAAAGCTTTTAAGGCACATGATGCACTAATATTAACAGTAGAATTTAGTTCTGACGGTCAAGTAATCGCATCAGGAAGCGATGACAACAGTATTAAGCTATGGAAGCTTGATGGTAGCTTGCTTAATACCCTAAAAGGACATCGTTCGAGAGTCACAACAGTCAAATTTAGTCCTAATGGTAATTTGGTTGCTTCCGCAAGTTCAGATGGTACACTTATACTTTGGAAACGAGACGGCAACGCGCGGACTTATAGTATGTATAAGACTTTTAAAGGTCACAATGCTCCTATTTGGGGATTAGCTTTCTCTCCAAAAGATAATATATTAGCCTCATCTAGTTTAGATAGAACTATCAAATTTTGGAATATGGATGGAACTGTTATCAAAACCATCAAAGATAATAAAAGTGCCTTTAGCAGAATTGAATTTAGTCCGGATGGTGAAATAATAGCCGCAGGAACTTGGCAAAACACTATCAAGTTCTGGAACCGAGACGGAATTTTGTTAAAAACCCTGACTGGACATGACTCAACGGTTTGGTCAGTTGCTTTTAGTTCTGACGCTCACTACTTAATTTCATCAGGTGATGACCAGAAGGTAATTTTGTGGAATGTTAGGCGCATTTTAAATTTAAACTTTTTACAACGCGCGTGTAGCTGGGCTGGTGATTATCTTAGAACAAACGCCCAAGTCGCAAAAGATGACAGGCGCCTTTGTGATGGTATCAAACCTTGAAGTATCAAATTTGAAGTATCAAATCTGAAAATTGAAAATAGTTATTAATTTTAGTATTGTAAATATTCTATGTATATGCCGATACTGACTTTTAATACGGTTGTAATATTTACTAAAAAAATGTAACATCCACTCTACTATTACTCCTATGCACCTATTGTATGGAATCTATGAATTTAGAAATTCCTTGGGAACCTGTAGCACTCAGTTCACCTTTCTATGTAAAACCAGCACAAATTGAAGAATTAACTTACCAAGAAATTACCAAGGGTGGAAGCCTGATTTGTATCAAATCACCCCAAAAAACTGGTAAAACTTCTTTAGTTACACGCTTAATAGCTTATGCTCAGTCTATCAACTACAAGACTGTCTATTTAGATTTACATCTAGCAAACGAAAATATTTTTACAAATATTGATAATTTTTTACAATGGTTCTGCGCTTATACTAGCCAACAGTTACATCTGCCTTTGAAAGTAGAAGAGTACTATAATGAATATGTTGGTAGTAAGGTAAATTGCACGCTTTATTTTCAAGAATATATTTTGCAGCAGGTAAATAGCCCAGTTGTCTTAGTTTTTAACGAACTTAACCGTTTGTTTGAATATCCGAATACAGCTCAAGATTTTTTGGCACTGCTGCGTTCTTGGTATGAAGAAGCAAAACACAATCCAACTTTTAAGCAACTTCGGTTCGTATTAGTATATTCTACGGAAGTTTACATTGATTTAAATATTAACCAATCACCATTTAATATCGGATTACCTGTTAGCTTACCGGAATTTACGGTTGAGCAAATACAGGATTTAGCGCAACTACATGGATTATGGCAAGATAAGCTGGGAAGAAATAATGCTTTTGAACTTCATGCACTTGTAGGAGGACATCCTTATTTAGTGCGACTTGCGCTTTATGATTTAGCAACACATCCAACTAAAAGTTTAAATGAATTTTTAGAAGAGGCGCCGACACTTAGGGGTATTTATAGCGCTTATTTACGCGGACTATTAGCAATAGTAATCAAAAATCCGGAATTAGCTGCTGCACTTCAACAGTTGATTAATAATGGCGGTCGAGCTAGATTAAATCAGATAGTGACGCATAAATTGGAAAGTTTAGGTTTAGTTAAAATAGGTGACTTAGAATCTACTTTTTCGTGTAATTTATATCGAAAATATTTTTCTGCTCAGAATTTAGAAGAACTCAATGTTTGGCAGTTCATGAAGAACTTACAGCAAAACAATCAATACTTAACACGCTTATCAAATTCCGATTATATTACAACACTTGGTAATCAACGTTATTTTGAAACTAGTTTGAATCAAATATGGTCAATGCTAGCAGAAGAAGAGGCGCCTCTAACCGTAATATTAATAGATATTGACCATCTCAAAATTTATAATAAACAACACAGTTGGGAAGCAGGCAATTCATCGCTTCAAAAAGTTGCTGATATAATCGAAAATACAATCAAGAACTTTTACACAGTTGGTACGTTTATGATCAAAGCCGCGCGTTTGGGAGGTGGTGAGTTTGGGCTACTTCTCCCTGGAAGAGGCGCCAAAAATGCTTTTGAAATTGCTGAAACCATCCGTTACAAAGTTCTTAGTTTAGGAATTTCGCATGATGATAATGCTATATTTGGTCCTGCTTCTTCAGTTTTGACTGTAAGTTCAGGTATTGCTTGCACTTTCATTAATGATATAATTTCACCTAGTATACTAATGCAAGCAGCACGCGATGCACTCTATCAATCAAAAAGAAATGGACGCAACACAACTTCAGTTAGCACCACTTTAAACTATGGGTTATAGAAATTTAGTACAAGAAAGTAATATGCTAGGCAATTATTATTATACACCTAGTGGTCCAGTACCTCTGAATTCCAAATACTATATTCAGCGACCCGTAGAACAAATCATTTATCAACAAGTTTGTAAAGAAGGAAGTCTTGTCCGTATTAAAGCACCTCACCAAATGGGTAAAACTTCACTAGTGTTCCGGTTGATCGAACGACTAAAAAAGCTTGACTACCATATAGTATATATAGATCTACAGCTTGCTGACCTCAATGTATTGAATAAGCTAGATAAATTTTTACACTGGTTATGTGCTGTTGTTAGTCAGCAGTTACAGCTACCAGCAAATTTCGATACATGTTGGAATGAGTACATTAGTAGTAAAGTGAATTGTACTATTTATTTTCAAGAATATTTATTACATCAGTTGAAGAGTCCTGTTGTTTTAATATTCAATGAATTGAATCATATATTTGATTATCCTCATCTGATTCAAGATTTTTTAGCATTACTGCGTTCTTGGTATGAGGAGGCAAAAATAAACGACACTTTTAAAAAACTAAGATTGATTTTGGTACACTCTACAGAAGTATATATTACTTTAAATACAAATCAGTCTCCTTTCAACGTTGGACTAACAATTAAATTACAGGAATTCAGTATACAAGAGATTCAGGAACTAGCGGTGCGCTATGGTTTAAACTGGAACGATGAACAGATATACGCTACTGAATTAAAAAGATTAGTTGGAGGACACCCATATTTAGTTCAGCTTGCACTGTTTTATTTAGTTAAGCATTCTTCAAGTAATCTACAAGGTATATTAGAAAAAGCTACTATAAATGACGGTATTTATTACAATCACTTGCAAAGATTACTTGAAACACTTAAAAAATATCCGGAATTAGCAGTAACATTTCAAAAGCTAATTTTACATAGTAATACCGTGCAACTGGATAATAAACTAGCGTATAAGTTAGAAAGTTTAGGTTTAGTCAAAATAAAAGGTAATTACTGTCAGGTTTATTGTGAGTTATATCGAAAATTTTTCGTTGTACAAAACTTCGATAATTTTTTTCCTAGTCAGCCAATTCAACAGCAAATAAACACTAATATTATCGATGAAATTACACAAATATATAATAAACGCTATCTTGATGCTTTCTTAAATTATTGGTGGCGAAAATCTGCTGTTGACAATATTCCACTATCTTTGATTTTATTCGATATTGACAACTTCAAAGTTTACAATGCGATATACGGTCAAGAAGCGGGGAATAGATGTTTATGGCTAGTAGCGAATCTTATTCGTAATCGAATAAATTATACTCAGGAAAATATATTGGTCGCGCGCTATCAAGATGATACTTTTGCATTAATTTTAACAGATACAACTGCACACGAAGCTTTTGGGATAGCTGAAAGCATTCGTGAACAACTTAAAACGTTAGCTATCCAACATGTTATTGCTACAAATAGTACACTGCAATTTCCTATTGTCACTGTTAGCATAGGAGTTGCCACCATAATTCCAGATATAGAATCATCTTCTACTATTTTGACCCGTGCGGCGCTTACTGCACTAGACGAGTCGAAAAAATCTAAACGTAATTATAATTGTCATTCTCAATAATAGTAGGGTGGGCAATGCCCACCTTACTAATGATTCTTTAATGGTAGTATAATTAATTTAAATATATTCAAATCATGGTTGTGTTGAGGTAAACCTAGCTTGATTTTTTCTGGAAATTTTGGATATGAGTAAGATTTGAAGATTTTATCCCAGAATGAAAAAAAACTTGCGTAGTTAGATTGACTTTCTTTGAATACTTGGGAGTGATGTAAGCGATGAAAGTTTGGAGTTACAATAATATAACTGAGCATTTTATCGAGTTGTTTCGGTATTGCCCAATTACTATGGTGAAAAACTAATTCGATGGCGAGTGTAAATTCATAAATTAGTAAATGTACTGGCTGAATTCCAAATAACCATACTAAAAAGAGTTTCGGTATATTAGATGAAATTACTTCAACTGTATGAAAACGATATGCGGTCGATGTGTTCATCGACATCTCTGTATGATGAACTTTGTGGAATCTCCACGGCATAGCGAAACTGTGCATCATCCTATGCCATACATATAAATATAAGTCAAGCAGTAGGAAGGATATACATATAGATAACCAAGGCAACTTTACGAAATGTAAAAACCCAAGCCAAATTTTCTGGCGCCATATCCAATGTAAAACTGTAGCTATTGTCAAGCTATTTGCTGTAATGTTGAGAATACCTAAGATAACATTAGGGTAAGTTCTTTGGTCAAAGGTAGATTGGAAATGAAAAAAGGGAAAGATATTCTCTAGAAATCCAAATAATAAAACACTACTAATAATAGTCAGCGATTGCCAATCCATTTTAAACACCAAGTCCTAATATGGTAGTCAATTTTGCTACTAGCCTTCTGATTCCTCCTTTTTCGGTTATAACTTTTATTTTGTTTTTCTGCACCAATAGTGGTTGCATATGGCATAGCTAAGAATATATCCTCATGAATCAAAGGTTATTACGTTACGAGTGCTTTTTATATGGCAGCATCAGTAGTTTCGACGTCTATGTGGAGTCCACTCAAACAGCAGGTGTTCCGCGCGCTTTGGATAGCTTCAGCAATATCAAGCGTTGGAACTTGGATGCACGATGTTGGCGCCGCGTGGTTAATGACTACACTGGCGCCAAATTCTCCAATACTTGTTGCGCTATTACAAGCTGTTTCTAGCTTACCGTTTTTCCTACTCGCTTTACCTGCTGGCGCCATAGCGGATGTTGTTGACCGTCGGCAGGTGTTACTATGGACACAATCATGGATGCTGTTAGTTGCTGCACTATTAGGTGTGTTGACAATAACAGGAGTAGTGGCGCCTTCAAATCCTGCTTCACCTTGGATATTATTAGGGTTAACGTTTGCAATGAGCGTTGGCAGTTCGATGAATATGCCAGTATGGCAAGCGGTGACACCTGAACTTGTAACTAGGGAAGAACTGCCGCAAGCGGTGACATTAAGTGGTATTGTCGTAAATCTTTCGCGTTCAATTGGTCCAGCATTAGCAGGTATAATTATTGCTTCTGCGGGAACGGGCGTAGTATTTTTACTGAACGCAGCATCATTTATTAGTGTAATTTGGGTAATTTATACTTGGAAGCGTACACATCAGCAAAGCGCTTTACCAACCGAGCGGGTAGTTGGTGCCATTCAAGCGGGTGTTCGCTATGTCCGTCATGCACCAGTATTTCAATCGGTAATATTTCGCACAATTGGTTATATATTCTTTGCAAGTGCCTTGTTTGCACTATTACCTTTAATCGGACGTAGAGAGTTAAAACTTGATGCTTTGGGTTACGGTACTATTTTGGGTTTTTGGGGAATAGGAGGGTTAGCGGGAGCGTTTATTTTACCGAAATTGCGGCAGAACTTTTCAATCGATAACATAGTAGCTGGCTGTTCGGCAACAATGGGTTTAATGATGCTGATAATAGCTAATGGGCGTAATTTTTATTTAGTTTGCGCGGTAATGTTATTGGTAGGGATTTCTTCGTTAGGGGTAATGGTAAGTTTGAATGTAGCTGCTCAAAGTGCGGTTCCAAATTGGGTAAAAGCGCGCGCTTTATCTGTACAGCTATTAGTATTTCAAGGCGGTATGAGTTTAGGAAGTTTACTATGGGGGACTGTTGCACAGCATACTAGTTTATCAACATCTTTAACAGCAGCAGCAATTGGTTTATTAGTTACCATCTTCATTACCGTGCGTTTCCGGCTCAAATGTTCAGAGTTATTAGATTTACGAGCATCGCTACATTGGGATGAACCAACACACGCTTTTGAACCATGTCCGAACGATGGTCCAGTTTTAATAACACTTGAATATTATATTGACCCCAACAAAGCTGAAGAATTTACCTTAGCCATGCAAGCACTCGCGCGTATTCGGCGCCGCGATGGTGCAATACAATGGGGATTATATCAAGATGTGTCCGACCCAAGTCGATTTGTCGAGACAGCGCTCGTTGAATCTTGGGCAGAACATCGGCGCCAGTTTGAGCGTGTAACAGTCAGCGACAAAGTAATCGAAGACAGAGTACTTGCGTATCATATTGGTAACGAGGCGCCGAAAGTTTCAGAGATGGTTTACTCAAAAGATGGCAGGCGCCCTTGTTAAAAGGTAGGGTGCGTGACACCATAACAATTCTTAAACGAAGCAATCATTTAGTGGTGTCAAAATTTAGCACGTTAAGTACGCAAGAGCCGAAAGTGCTGAGTGCTGAGTAAGCATTTATAACTCAGCACTCAGCACTCATAACTCAGCACTGAATTATGGTGTAATTCGATATCTATCGCGCGGGAAAAGCGATGCTTGTCGGATGTTAGGTAATTGTAAGATTCGAGATGTTAAACGTTCTAAACCTATTGCTAAACCTCCATGTGGTGGCATTCCTAATTCAAACATTTGTAAGTGATTTTCAAACGAGGCGGGGTTTAGATTACGATTTGTTAACGCTTGTTCTAAATCTCCGCATTTGTGCAATCTTTGCCCACCTGTTGTAATTTCGATACCTTCAAATAATAAGTCAAAGCTTTGTGAGGCGCCTTCCGAACCGCGCGGGTGCGTATAGAAAGGTCGTGCATTTAAGGGAAAACCAATAACAAACACTGCTGGTACCCCTGTTTTTGCTTCCGCTAATTGACAAAGCTGACGTTCTGCTTCGGGGTCTAAGTCATCAATAAGGTTGTTACGACCAAAGTGATGATTAAGTCGTTCTAAACATTCTGTAAATTCCCAAGTTGGTACATTTAACATTGAGGGAAGTAATTTTGTTCTGTACCTTTTGAGTTGGTCTGCAAAGTTTTGGTTCAACTGCTCAAAAATAAACGTTAATAACTCTCGTTCTAACTCAATTACTTCTTCAGCACAGTTGATAAACCCCATTTCCAAATCTAAAGAGTAATATTCTGTTAAGTGCCTACTACTAGCATGAGGTTCCGCGCGGTAAACGTAACCTGTTTCAAAAACTCTTTCTAGACCTGAAACTCCGTACTCTTTGTAAAACTGCGGACTTTGGGCAAGATATGCTACACGTTCAAAATATTTGATTTCAAACAAATTAGTTCCACCTTCAGTCCCGCTAGATACTATCTTAGATGTAACTATTTCTGTGAAATATCTGGCGCCTAAGAATTGCCGAAAGTACTGTAATATAGCCGCTTGGATACGGAAAATATCGCCTATCTCACTATGACGCAGTGACAAAGGACGGTAAGCCAAGATAGTTTCGATACCAATATCAGAAATATCTGAACTGGAATTAAAAGGTAGTATTGATACACTATTAAGAAGATTAATCTCAATCACTTCTACCTCAAAGCCAAGTTTAGCTCGTTTATCGGGCTTGATTTTCCCTATTACTTCCACAGGTTCATCAAGTTTGAGCTTTAATTCTCGCACCAACTCGGAAGCTACAACACATTGCACTTCCCCACTACAATCTTTAACAACAATAAATGTAGTACGAGCAAGTTCTCGCAGATGCAATATCCAACCGCGAATTACAACTTCTTCAGTTAACGATGCTTCTAAGGAAGCAATAAATCTTTTTGAGCAAAGTACCATGACAAAAACCCTTCATGGGTGAAGTTTTCCTTGCTGGAACCGTGTTAACGGCGGTACCATCCAGCTTCCATATCCCGCGCGCTGTTAACTTCAAGTCAGCACACTATGAACATGACACTTTTTTGCAGTTTCGTTGCACATACGTTTTACCCTACTAACCGCCGATGCTAATCATCTTGACTAACATTTCCTGTTCGAGTAAACCTCTCTGAGGGGTCTTTCCTCTTCCACGAGTTACAACCATACTACATAAAATCTGGAAACACTGCAACTCTTTCTCTTACTTGGCGCCCTTTGCGGTTTGTTACATAAACTTTTGTGTGTATAAAAAGATTCTAGTTTAAAATGAAACCGGATTTATTTTCGGTAAAAACATGTATCCTGCATTACTTTTAATCTCACACTTGTTAACTAGTCAAATCACATATAGCAATAACGTTGTAAATGTAAAATACCCAAATCACCTTTACTCGCAAACTATACCCATAAATACAAAACAAAAGCAAGCGACAAAAAGTAAGGGTAATTTTCAAGACATGTTAGACGCACTTGGAGAACGTGAAACAGGTAGAACAGGCGCCGATGCGTATACATTTATAAATCCTCAATTATATTTCCTTGGAAAATATCAGTTTGCAGAAGTTTTATTAATTCATCTAGGCTATTACAAAGCAAAAGTTTACTATACAAACGGCGCCGATAAAAATTACTGGCGTGGCACATGGACAAAAAAACGCGGTATAGACAGTAAAGCAAAATTTTTAAAATCACAGGATGTACAAGAAGCAGCAATTCGCGAAGCGTTTGGACTTTACTGGAAAGATATCAACAATTCGCTAAAAAAACAAGGAAAATCAATTAATCAGTATCTTAACAAGCCAATAAAATTTAACGACGGTGGAAGGACTAAAACCGTCACTGTCACACTTTCGGGTCTTCTTGCTGCCACACACTTACGTGGACCAGACAATATGGTAAACTTACTTGTACAAAACAAAGTCTCGCACGATGAATTTGGTACATCAATTCTCGAATATCTAGAAATGTTTGGTGGCTATGATATGACATTAAAGGATATCCAATAACTTGGCAACGGATGATTAGCGGATGTAACGGATAGGTTATTATAAATAACTAGACTTAGACTTTGTTGGTAACAAATCAATCATCCGTTACATCCGTTGTATCTGTAAGACACGTCAGAGCGAAACAGTTTCAAAATTTATAAAACGAAATACTCCTCTTCTCCAAGCCCAGAAATCAGGCGCATATTTTGCCAATCGCGTTAGTGCATAATCAGATAAAAAGAATAATAAAGGAAAAAAGCTGTGGCTAGTTTTAGTAGATGGTAAGCAACCTCTATATAGTGAAGGACTTACCAAAGCTGAATTAACCAAGTTTATTACAGAATTAGGCGCCTAAACAGCACTTAACCTGGATGGAGGAGGTTCAACAACACTAGCCATTTCTACACCAAATGGCGCCAAACTACTTAACGCTCCAAGTCATACAAAACTGCCAATGGTTGCTCGTCCAGTCGCTAACCACCTGGGATTTTATGCCAACCCAATCAAAAATATTCAAAGTAAATAAATACCGTAGGGTGGAATGTCGCTGACTTAACGTAAAAATGGTGCGTGAAAGCACTTTAATTTGGCGTGCTTATTGATTGATTGTAATAGCTTTCACGCACCCTACCCAATGCGCGTTGGCGCCTCAAAATACTTAAGTAAGTGCCATTCTACCGTAGGGTGCGTGACAGCATAACAAACCACACCATAACCAAAAATTAAACTGCTGTCACGCACCAGGTCGTTTATCTTAACGAAAGCTCCATCCTCCCATAAACATATATTATTAACGCTCCACACCAAGCATCTCAGCCAATTCAGCGTGCATCAAAGCTATATTTGGGTCGCGTTGAATTGCATGGAAGTAACGTTGCTCCAAAGGTGTACCCTCATTATTGGGTTGGAGTAGCGTCCGCGCTTGTTCTAGTAACTCCTGTGGCTGTTCAATAGCTACAGGCTCTTTTGAGAACAACACTTCATCCATTCGGACGATAAGCTGCGAAATACCATGTAGCCAATTGAACCACTCATGATTTATCACCAGTCCTAGAAACTCATTACTCGACTGAATATGTCCGTATATTTGCTCATATAAGGTACGTTCCGAATCAAGAAGCGCTTTGTGCAGACGCAGCAGCAAGCGACGTACTTCCCGCAAGCGTTGGATTGCAAAATCGAGGGTTTGATTACTTGAAGACATCGAATCTAGATGAATTAAACACTATAGTGATTTTGTCACATCTTGACTGTAGTATAATTGTATTTCGTATCTTGAATATCTAAATTCCCAATTTCTCCCGTATTTCTTCATTATTACCCTTAAATCCAACCAAAACTGCTGTTCCTTCTTTTACAAATAAAGGACGCTTTAGTAGCATGGGGTCTTTGGCAAAAGCTTCAATCCACTGCTCATCACTCCAGGTTTTTCTTTCTTCACCGAGCGCGCGGTATGATTGACCGGAAGTATTCCGCATTGGTGCCGAGCCTAAAGCCTTTACCCAAGATTCTATTTGTGTTTGTGTAGGAGGGTTTTCTTTGGTGTTAATGAATTTGTATTGTATATTGTTTGTTTGTAGCCATTGGAAAGCTTTTTTACAATTGCCGCAGTTGGGAATACCGTAAATTTCTATGGACATTTTGGATTTTTGATTGATGTATGTTGTTGTGCTTTGTGCCGGTGCGTAACGCTACTAGTTTGTTGCTTCGTTTTAAGATTGTTATGGCGTTACGCACCCTACAGTAATAATGCTGCTCTTTCGGCTAGGTTGGAGCGTTCTCCTTTACCTAGGGTAATGTGACCTGCGAGTGGTTCTTCTTTAAAGCGTTCGACTACATATGTTAGTCCGTTGCTTGCTGCATCTACATAAGGGTTGTCTATTTGGTCTGGGTCTCCTGTTAATATTATTTTTGTTCCTTCCCCTGCGCGCGTGAGGATGGTTTTGACTTCGTGAGGTGTTAAGTTTTGTGCTTCGTCAACGACTAAGAACTGCTTGGGTATGGTTCGACCACGAATATAAGTTAATGGTTCGATTTGCAGCATACCACGTTCGATGAGTTCTTCGTGTCCCCGGCGCCAGTGTGCAGGTTTTCCGGAAGGGTCTTGTGTACCAAAGATTAAATCAAAGTTGTCGTACAAGGGTTGCATCCAAGGGGTGAGTTTATCTTCGATGTCTCCAGGCAAGAAACCAATGTCCCTTCCCATTGGTACTACTGGACGAGATATAAGTAAGCGTGTGTAGATACGTTCGTCAGCAACTTTTTGCAGTCCTGCGGCAATAGCAAGCAGTGTTTTTCCTGTACCTGCTTTGCCAACCAGCGTTACCAAGGATATAGAATCGTTCAATAATAAATCAAGGGCAAATTTTTGTTCGCGGTTGCGAGGTTGAATACGAGAAACACTACCATTCGAGATTTTGGTAAGAGGTATGATTCTACCGTGGCTAACTACTCCCAAACCTGTATGTGAAGGATTTGATTTATCGACAAGAGTTACTGCTTGGTTGGGGAAAAACTTTGTATCAAGTATCACACATCCCAATTTATATAGTTGGTCAACCTCTGATGTCTCAACAAGTACTTCTGCTATACCTGTATAAAGTTCATCGATATCAACTTTATCGGTTTCGTAGTCTTCTGCATCTAATCCAACAGCATCAGCTTTAATACGTAGATTTGTATCTTTACTTACCAGTACTACGTGTGATGCTTCTGTCCGTTTGATTTCCAAGGCAACTGCAAGAATTGCATTATCTCCATTGCCATGTGCTAGTTCAACAGGAAGCGAGTTTAGTATTTCTCTGCTACAAAGAGCTACTTTAACGCTACCACTGTTATTAATTGTAACTCCATCGATTAAATGACCTTGTTCGCGTAATCCATCCAAAGCGCGCGATACTTGACGCGCGTTACGTCCCGTCATTTCCGCTTGTTTCTTGAAGCGGTCGAGTTCTTCTATCACTGTAATAGGTAACACCACATCATTGTCCTGAAACCGTAATATTGCGGTTGGGTCGTGTAGCAAAACGTTGGTATCTAGGACAAAGGTTTTTTTCATAGCAGTTATTTTACGTTGGCACCCAAACACAAATCAATTTTAGATTTAAAATTTTGACTTTGAGATTCAATATCAAAGTTCTCAATGTTCCAAATTAAAAATTAAAACTTATTTGTATTTATTTACAAAACAAATTTACATTATAGAATATTACATAGTTTATACCAAAAGATATTCAGGCGTAAAGTAGAGCCACTTTAATAGCTCAAAAATAGCTCAAGAATATCTCGTGAGTATACCTATATTTATATATTCCTTCAAACTGGCGCCTTGTACCAACCGTAGAATTTCGGGTTTATTGGCAAGTCTGCTGGAAGTAGGATGAGATTTTTTGTAAAATTGATTATAAAGTTACAAGCGAACATTTTCATTATATATAAGGTACAGTATGCCAGAACCTGATAAAAACATTATCAATATCGACCCTGTGACAGTGGTGGTTATTTTAGCCTTATTAATTCTGGCACCATTACTACTAACAGGTTTTCTAGGTCAGTAAGTCACGAGTGCTGTTTCAGAAACTTCTCAACCGTTCGATTAAACTCTTCGGGTTTCGTCAAAAATGCCCAGTGATTACCGGGTACTGTGATTACCTGCAAATTTTTTAGGTAAGTATTATAGGGTTTGAGTTGCCACTCTTGACGGTTAACACCTTTGTCTGGCTGGATAAACAAAGATGGTATATCAATGGGTATTGTAAAACCGGGAGCGCGCATAACTTCTTCAAAAATCCCATCGCGCGCGGCTATAGTAAATTTGCTACCCCAAGTTCCATCATTCTTTTGCTCAATACTGGCTTGAAAAACTTCTCGCTGTAAAGGTGTCCAGTCTTTATATTGGTTCATTTGTCTAGCTTTTTCTAAAGCAGCTTCATAACTGGGGAAAGGTCCCATTCCTTGGAGAAAAGGTAGTACTTTGTATAGAAACGGGAATGTGAGTTTGAAGATGCTAGGTATTTTCCAGATAAAAATTGGGTCTACAAGTATCATACTCCGCAGGCGCCTTGGATTTTGACGTGCCCAAATTGCTGCTAGTTTTCCCGACCACGAATGTGCAACGACATGAGCAGATGACCAACCGAGTTTATCCATCAGTGCTTCGAGGTCATCTATCGCTAGCTCAAAACTATAACAGTCTTTTTCAGGTTTACCACTTTCACCATGACCGCGCATATCTGGCGCCACAATATGATAATCACGTGCTAAATACTCACCAGTACTCAACCAAACCAGTGCATTATCTGCCATACCATGCAGTAACAGTAGTGGTTCGTTTCCTTGATTCCATTCGAGGTAAGATAGCTCGATATCGGGTTTTATGTAGGTATAACGTACAGGCATAATTTTTAAAATTCTCGCTATATTCAATATTAGGCATTTAGGTGAATTATCATTATGGTACTAATACGCTGGCGCCCCTTTCAAGAAATTGAAATCTTGCACCGTCAAATAGATAGAATGTTTGATGAGATATTTGGAGGTAGTAGCTATACCTTACCAGCACTACAAAAACCAAATATAGAACTAAGAGACACTTTCGACAGCTTGATTTTACGCGCTGAAATAGCAGGTGTTGATGGTAAAGACTTAGAAGTTCATGTTGCACAGCAAGCAGTATTAATTAGGGGTGAAATACGTTACAGTAATCACTCAAATGAACGCGGCTTTTATCATACAGAATTTCAGTATGGTAAGTTTCAAAGAGTTATTACCTTACCAGTACCTGTAAAAAATGAACAGGTAAATGCTGAATTCAAGAATGGTATCTTAACTTTGATATTACCCAAAGACCAAGATACTAAATCTAAAGTTGTGAAAATTAACTTTGGTGACGATAACCGCGCGCTACCTGGTTCAGATGTACCGTGGGAGGCGCCGAAAATACTAGATGTCCCAGTTCAAAAAGCATAATTATTTATGTATCTTGTGGAGCGGGCATCCTTGCCCGCCTTTTATATTAAACTTTTGGGACGGGCAATCTTAAGCCCATCCCACAAGAGAAATCTCAAATTATCTAATGGCACGTACAGGTTACACTCTACCAGTTTTCGCGGTTGCTGCGGCAAAGGCTGCTTTACTTCGTTTACAAAATACTACAGAATCTATATCAACTGTTACTCTTGATTTGCTGGATGATACAGCAATAATAGAGATACAGCAAGTTGCTGCTTTAGAAACACATACAGCTTTGGCTATTACCAAAAGCGACCCTGGAGACAATTTAGATTTAACAAAAAATACTCCAATTTGGGCATTAGTAAAATTATCACCACAACAAGAGCAAGTGTTAATACTTGAAGCGGGTGAAGGGTTGGGGAAAAATGCAATGGGTGAAGCTGCTATTTACAGCTTTGCCCGTAAGTTATTTGAGACTAATTTATTATCTATAATACCTGAAGATAAAACAGCTACAGTAAAGATTATTTTACCGGAAGGGCGCTTGCTTGCACAACGTACATCAAATGAGGCTTTTGGGATATTAGAAGGTTTAGCTTTACTTGGTACTAGCGGTATTTCTAAACCTTTGAGTGCTGAAGAACACTTAGAAGAATTCCGTGCTAATTTACAAGACAAGGTTAAGAATAATCCGAATTTAGTGTTTTGTATAGGTAGTAATGGTTTCTCTGTTGCACAACGTTTATCTATACCAGAGGATGTTATTGTACAAACTGGGAACTGGATAGGCGCCTTGCTTGTTGAGGCAGGTTTGTATAAAGCTAGTTCGGTATTATTATTAGGATATCAAGGTAAGCTGATTAAGTTAGCTGGTGGGATTTTTAATACGTCGAGTCATTTGGCTGATGCGAAGTTAGAAATTATTGCTGCTGCTGTTGTGGAAGTGGGACTCGATATGCAAGTTGTGAAAGCTGTGTTGGCAGCGAAGACAGCAGATGCAGCGCATAAAGTTTTGATTGACTTGGGGTTGGCAGATAATGTATTTGGGTATTTGGCGAAGAAAATTAGCCAGAAAGCGGAGAGTTATGTGAAAAAATATGCTGATGTTTGTTTAAGAGTGAAAGTTATTTTATTTGACCGTAAGGGGGTAATTCTGGCAACGGATGCAACGGATGTAACGGATGGTTTTTAATGAAAATAGTATGATGTTGAAACGATTGTTAATATTGGGTGGGACTGGTGATGCTTCCGAACTTGCGGCGATGGCTTCTAGTATACCTGGTTTGGAGGTAAGGGTGTCGCTTGCTGGTCGTACTAATCAACCTGGTGATGTGTCTGGAATTGTTAGGGTAGGTGGTTTTGGTGGTGTTGATGGGTTGGTAGGGTATTTACGCGCGGAACAAATAGATTTACTTATTGATGCTACTCACCCGTTTGCTTCTCAAATATCATGGAATGCTGCAGCAGCAGTAAAAGAAGTTGGAATACCTAGTTTAATCCTTGTTCGCCCTGCATGGGAAAAGGATAACGGTGATAATTGGATAGAAGTGGAAAGTGTTGAACAGAGTGCGAGTATTCTTCCTGGTTTGGCAAAACGAGCTTTTCTCACTATTGGCAGACAACAACTGGCGCCTTTTGCCAATCTCAATAATATCTGGTTTTTGATGCGCGCGATTGACCCTCCTTCACCCGACACACCTTTACCGCAGGGAAAATTATTACTCGCACGTGGTCCTTTTTCACTAGAAGACGAGAAGAAACTTTTGCTTGAGTACGAAATAGATACTGTTGTTAGTAAAAATAGCGGTGGTGGTGCCACTTATGCAAAAATTATTGCCGCGCGGGAATTAGGGATAAAGGTAGTGATGGTACAGCGTGCTGTGATGCCAGAAGGAGAAAAGACTGCTTCCGTTGACGATGTAATGGTGTGGTTAGTGTCGAAACTGGGCGTTTATTAAATTTTTTTAAGAAAGTTTTATAGAAAAGTAGATACCGACTCTTGCATACTTAACGTGCGCTCCTGAGTTGAAAAATCAGCTTGAACCTCTTGTTGGAGCATAACAGCATTATTTTTCTGCCTTTTAGGTCAAATTCATGTATTTAAGACTACAAGCGTCTATAAGCTTTAATATTAAAGCTTATTTATCAACTTTAATTAAAATGAGCGCACGCTATCTACGAAAGAACCGTTTTTGTTGTCATTGTATGTACAATGAGCTATAATCTGGAAATGAAAGTTCTTCGGTGGGATATCAATAAAAACGAAAAACTTAAGTCTGAACGAGGAGTATCATTTGAAGCGGTTCTTGCGGCGTTGGATAGGGGAGATATTCTTGATGATTATATCCATGCAAATCAAGATAAGTATCCAAACCAACGTTTACTTGTAGTGCAGATTCAAGAATATGCTTATCTTGTTCCGTATGTTGAAACCGAGACAGAACTTTTCTTGAAAACCATTATTCCATCACGGAAGGCAACTAAGCGGTACTTAAATGGGAGTAATGACGATGAGTGAACTCGATTTTGAAGAAAAGGAAATACTTGAGTCCTTTGAGAAAGGCGAATGGGAATCAGTAGGTGATTCAGATCGCTTAGAACAGCTTCAAAGCTATGCAAAGGCGAACCTTGCTAAAGATAAGCAAATCACGTTGAGGCTCTCATCGCTTGATCTCAATGCAATTGAAGCGAAAGCTATTGAAGAGGGAATATCATATCAAACCCTGATTTCAAGCGTTCTGCATAAGTACATAACTGGGAGACTTATCGAACGACGAGGCTAAACTTCAAGGCTTCTAATATACCTGGTTTAGAGGTGAAAGCATAATTCTACTATCCCCCAACACTGTAGCGCTCGCTACTCCTAATTGTTAAGTATAAGATATTTTTAAAGTTAGACAAAATTACGATTTAACAACAGACCATTGTGTGACAGGCGCCATTGCTTTCCACCCCATAAATTTACCAATTGGTTCTGCTCTTTGAATTGCGATGCGAGATAATTCTCCCCCTACTCGTTGATACCATTCAAATAGTTTTTGCTCTCCTTCTATTGTGACGACGTTAACAACCAGGCGCCCATTTTTAGGTAATGCTTGCCAACAAGTTTCTAATACTCCCTCGGATGTTACACCACCACCTATAAATATGACATTGGGTGTAGATAAATTTTTTAGAGCATCTGGTGCTAGTCCTTGAACTATATCTATATATGGAGTACCAAGAGTAGCTGCATTGTCAGATATATATTTTAATCTTGATATGCTTTGTTCAATAGCAATCGCGCGGCAGGAAGGGTGACTTCGCATCCATTCTATAGATATTGAACCACAACCAGCACCTACATCCCATAATAATTCTCCTGGTTTTGGCGCCAGTGCAGCTAAAGTCACTGCTCTAACTTCGCGTTTGGTTAACTGCCCATCATGATGATAAGCGTTATCAGGTAAACCTGCTAATCTTGATAATCCAGTAACTCCAACATCAGCTATACACTCAACGGCAATAGTATTTAAATCTGCTAAATCTGTAAAATTGGCGCAATGCGAAGCAATACCTGTAATAATGCGCTCGTCAACACCACCCATTCGTTCTAAAATCGTAATTTTGCTCTCACAATATCCTGATTTTGTCAAGATGTTAGCAATAATTCCAGGTGTATGTTTATCAGCGCTTAAAATTAGTAATTTCGCACCTGGGTAAAAATATGAATTAGCTAATTCAACTGGGCGCCCACATAAGCTAAGAGTTTCCACATCAGTTAAAGACCATCCCAAACGCGCGCAAGCAAGACTAAATGCAGAAGGTGCGGGAATGATAGTCATTTCTGATATATTAATATAGCGTAGAAGAGTAACTCCAATACCGAAACACATCGGGTCGCCACTAGCAAGAACACAAACAGACTTAGGGCGCCTCCTAATAATTTCTTCCACAGTTTGCTGTATTGGAGAACTCCAAACCAGCTTCTCACGATTATCATTTTCATGAAGCATTGCTAAATGGCGCCGTCCTCCAACTAGTACCTCAGCTTGGTCTATTTTAGAACGCGCGATTTTTCCTAACCCCTCTAGCCCATCTTCACCAATTCCAATTACAGACAGCCATTTCATTCCATCAAAACCTATTTACAATACTTATGATGTGCCAAACTCAGTAAACTGGCGTATATAAGGTTCATGAAATGCCAAAATAATATCTTGCTTAGGTACTCCTAGGTTCCGTGTAAACGTCTACATAACAAAAATAACTCTTAAAACGCACATCAATACGAGTATATTTTCCAGCATAATGCTTTTCCGCGTAAGCCGATATACGCTGTGTTGTTGACTGTTTAATCCTTTCAGGTATTTTAACACCACCTGAATGCGGGTCACCCGACGGTGCCGATGTTACATTTTATAACAGTTTCGCTATCTAGTAGTTATGTGCTATATATGAGGTTAAAGGAGAATAGTATGCAGTCCAATAGCAACCCTAATATTACTACTCACACCGTCAATTTACATATCCGTGAGGATGTGCAGTCACTCATTGACAGGGCAGCAAAAGCACAAAGCAAATCACCTTCTGACTTTATGATTGATGCTCTCCGACGCGCAGCAGAAGATACTTTGCTTGACCAAACCTTCCTGCAAGTAGATGAGCAAACATACAAGCATTTTCTAAGTGTTCTGGACAGTCCTCCCCAAAATGAAGGATTTGAACGCTTGATGAACGCAAAAAAACCGTGGATTCAATAATGCTTCAAGCCCCCGTTCCTCTCTCTGATACGCATATACTGGATGACTTTGATTGCGGGGTTGTCAGTCTCAATGACTGGTTAAAACGCCGTGCATTTACCAATCAGAAAAATAATGCATCACGTACCTATGTTGTAACGGATGGACAAAAAGTGATTGCCTATTATTGCCTCTCTTCTGGAGCCTTAGCACTTAGCGACACACCATCGCCCATAAAGCGGAATATGCCTGACCCTGTACCCGTAGTCATTCTTGGAAGACTTGGAGTAGATACCGCATGGAAAGGCCAGGGTTTAGGTACAGCATTATTACAAGATGCAGTGCTTCGTACCATGCAAGCAGCGGAAATAGTGGGGATTCGTGGAATAGTAGTACACGCCATATCAGAAGAAGCCAAGCAATTTTATCAGTACTATGGGTTTTCTCCTTCACCCACGCAGGATATGACACTTATCCTCTCCCTCAAAAAGCCATTAACTAACCTCTAGACGGTAACAGTATCGGCGCCTACATTAAATAAAACATTGTCGCTCCAGATAAATTACTATGAATTAATACCTGAAGAGCATCTTCAATATTAACACATCCTTCGCTAAAAAAATAAAGTTATTGCATAAATGATATATTTACGTAATAATTTTACTAGCTTTCCTGGCGCCTGCGAATCTTACAAGGCACTTGAATAAAACTTCATTTTTCTTAAAGTACTTCTTTATTCCGAACTCAGGTCAAACATATTCGACATTAAGAAATTGGTTTGATACAACAGATTATATAAATAATGTTTATCAGACGAAATGATTCAAAAATTTAAACAATTAGATATAGAAATAATTGCTAATGGGTATCAGAAAGATTCAGAAAACCGTTACTGCTCTGTTGCTGAATAATTAAATGGAACCAATTTTTACCAAAAAATTGTGCCCACTTACTTAGTGATGTTACTACTAACATGGCGATTTTTCACAACCGTTTTTATATTCTTCTAAAAGTCGTCCAATTGTTCTTGGTGACATTTCTGGTAAACCGTTTGATGAAGCAGCAACAGCCACCAACTTGTTATGCTGATGCTTTGATTTACATGGCTTTTTAGCTCTACTCCATTCACTTAATTCGATAATTTTGGAAACTTCACTCGCTGCTTTTACTTTTTTAGGTCTTCCCATCCCAACACCGATAATTTCTTCTACTTTTTTAACTGCATCATCCCAATTTTGCGGCGCCAGTGTACTTGAGAGCCATCTATTTCTCCATCTGTTGACTACTGACCCACTTATCCCCATCTCTTTCCTAATTTTTGTTAAGTTTTTTCCTGTCGCTAGTTCAAGCAAAATTTTGCCTCTAGTACTTACAACCTCAGAGCCTGCCTCAATTATGTGTTCTAACGCTTTTCTTTCAAGAACGCTTATTCCCAATGGAGTTGTAATGCTAGATGGCATTTTCACCTCTTATGTTCTGATTTTTGCCAAAATAATTTGTCTTTCAGTTTAAATCATACTCTATCTAAAGTAAAGGTACTATTTCAGGACTTACGCAACTGGCACATAAAAATCGTAGGGTGTGTGACGCCACAAAAAAACTTCAACGTAGCTATAAGACCTGTAGCGTCACGCACCGACTCTCAATTGTGACAATATCGTAAGTCCTGTATTTATTAAAAATTTTTTACCCAGATAGTAATGGAAAATTATAGGCGCCAGTTATAAAAGTATTATATTACAAAACCAAACGTATTGTATCTATGTAACTTACAGATACCCATCATAAAGAATTATTTTTTAAGAATAAGTAAGAATTAAAGTTTTGAGAACCAAGCATGTGATATAGTTCATATGCTCAAAGTTGGGAAACTCCGGTGAAATTCCGGGACTGTGCCGCAACTGTAAAAAGTATTGAGTGTAAAGTGCTGAGTGCTGAGTATAAATCTACTCAGCACTGAGCAGTCAGCACTCATCACTGAAGAGTCAGAATGCCAACTTGAGCAGTATTTTAATAGTCAACTCCCTGCGTTGCACAGGGAAGGAGATAGTACCGTGTCCTTAACGAATGTTAATCAAATTAATAATTCGCCACTCTTATTAGATAATCCTCTAACCTGTCCGGGATTATTTTACGCGACACCAGCTATTGATGGAGTTATTTCTCGCATCCGCACCCCCGGAGGAATTTTAACTAGTCAGCAGGTAAGGGTTGTAGCTGATTATGCTAATAATTTTGGTGGTGATAAAAGTATAAATGTAACGAACCGCGCGAATTTACAGGTTCGAGGAATAAGAGGCTCAGAAGCGGCGTTAATTACTCTACGTTCTGTAGGATTAGCTGGAATTCCTGAAGTTGACCATATTCGCAACATTATGTCAAGTCCAACAGTGGGTATTGACTTAGAGGAGTTAATTGATACTCGTTATTTAGTTCGAGAGTTAGATGAGTATATATGTTCGCAAAAAGAGTTAGGAGGGTTATCACCTAAGTTTAGCGTTGCGTTTGATGGTGGTGGAAAAGTATCGGTATCTCAGCAACCAAATGAGATTACATTTGCTGCTGTTAGGAACTTCCAAATTCAAAAACATGGAGAATTAAATTTTTGCAAGTCCCTTATAAAAAATACATCTATATATTTTCACCTTCTAATTGGTGGAGAAGCAACAAATATTTTATTACAACCTGAACAATGTGTGTTCGTAGTTGCCGCTCTAGCACAACTTTACCTCAATGAAGTAGATATTAACGAAAAACGCAAACCTCGTTTAAAAAAACTATTTCAAGAAAAAGGTCTTTCAAAGACTTTAGAACAAGCTCAAAAGTATTTACCTTTTCCTCTTCATGTCTCAAATAATACATATAATTTAACTACAAATACAAATACTAATACAAATTACCATCTCGGCGCCTATCCTCAGCGACAAAAAGGTTATTCTTACATTGGAATAGTTTTACCATTAGGCAAGCTAAATATAAACCAATTATATAACTTGGCTTCTTTAGTAGATAGTTATGGTAGCTGTGTACTACGGTTGACACCTTGGCAAAATATAATCATCCCTGATATTAAAAACGAGTTTATACCTGAAGTTCAAGAACATATCGAAAATTTAGGATTACATTGGTCAGCAAATCATATATATAGTGGTCTAGTTGCTTGTACAGGAAATAAGGGTTGTGCATCTTCTGCGACCGATACAAAAAGTGATGCTCTCGCTTTAGCAGAATATCTACAGCAACATATTACCCTTGATATACCTGTAAAAATTCACTTTACTGGCTGTTATAAATCCTGTGCTTATCATGGTAAAAGTGATATTGCTTTGTTAGGCGTCCAAAAACTCGAAGATAATACAATTACAGAAGGTTATCAAGTTTTTGTCGGAAGCGAGCAACAGTTTGGCAGAGAAATATATAGTTTTGCAAATCGAGCTACATTATCAAAAGTCATATTACGGTTACTGCAAGTATATAAACTCCTGCGTAAAAATAGTCATGACTCCTTTGGGGAATGGGTAGACCGATATACAGTATCTGAAATACAGCGGTGTTTAAATGCAGGAGGAATTGCATAATGGGAATAGATTATATCCGCGATGGCAATGAAATTTACCGTCGTTCTTTTAGTATTATTCGGTCGGAAACTAATTTAGAAAAATTACCTACTGACTTAGCGACCGTAGTTGTACGTCTTATCCATACTTGTGGCATGACGGATATTGTAAATGATTTAAGTGCCTCATTCGATGCAGTCGCAGCAGGACGCAATGCACTTAAAAATGGTAAACCAATATTATGCGATGCTCAAATGGTCGCAGAAGGAATTACTAAAAAAAGATTGCCTGCTAACAATCAAATAATTTGCACTTTAAATAACCCTGAAGTACCAATATTAGCGCAAAAGATGCTCAATACTCGTTCTGCGGTTGCTTTGGAATTATGGGAACCTTTCCTTGAGGGGGCAGTGGTAGCAATTGGTAATGCACCGACTGCGTTATTTCACTTACTCGAACTACTTGATGCAGGAGCAAGTAAACCTGCGGTAATTCTCGGTTTCCCAGTAGGATTTGTCGGCGCCGCAGAATCTAAAGTAGCGTTAGCAGAAAACAGTAGAGGAGTGCCTTTTATTACTTTAAATGGGCGTCGAGGTGGCAGTGCAATGGCAGCAGCTGCAGTAAATGCTCTGGCAAAAGAGGAGGAAATATAAAATGTCTTTAATATCTCAAACTGGGCGCCTGTATGGTATTGGTATCGGGCCAGGAGACCCAGAACTATTAACTATTAAAGCTTTACGGTTATTACAAGCTTCACCTGTAGTTGCTTATCCAATATCCGATAAAAAGAAACCACTCGCGCGTTCAATTATCGCTGAGTATTTAACAGGGAATCAAATCGAAGTACCGATGCTTTTGCCATTTAAACTAGAGGAATCTGCTCAACCTTATTATGACAGCGCCGCTCAGAAACTAGCTGAGTATTTAGGTGCAGGTCAGGATGTCGTAGTGTTATGTGAAGGCGACCCGTTTTTTTACGGTAGCTTTATGTATCTTTATACGCGCTTATCGCCTAAGTTCTATGTAGAAGTAGTGCCAGGAGTTTCCTCTATTATGGCAAGTGCATCAGCTTTAGGGGCGCCGCTTACTTATCGTAATGATGTATTCATGGTGCTATCTTCAATATTAAGCGCAGAAGAATTAACAGAAAAATTAGCAGTTGCAGATGCAGCAGTAATTATCAAACTGGGCAAACATTTCAGAAAAGTATATGGCGTATTAAAAAACTTGGGATTAGCAGAACGCGCAAAATATATCGAACGCGCGACAACTAGCAATCAAGTAATTATGCCCTTAGAAAAAGTTGACCCAGATACAGTACCCTACTTCTCACTGATATTAATACCGAGTAAATGGCAACCGTAGGGTGCGTAACGCTACAACAATCTTTCAACGAAGCGAATAATCTTGTAGCGTTACGCACCATCTTGCACATAAACGTAGCACCATCTTGCTGGTAGATATCATAAATCTATAGTACCCCCAACTGGCGCCATGTTAAAGTACAACCCATTGCACTGCTTACCCTCAGCAGAAGACCTACCTGATTCCGACGATACACCCGTGGACAACGAACTACAAGATTATATTCCGCATCTACTAAAAACAATTCTCGCCTGGATTTGGAGCCATCGCAACGACTGGTTCTTTGGCATCGACATGGGTATTTATTACGACCCTAACATCCCAGCAGTAGTTCCAGATGGATTTTTGAGTTTAGGTGTAGAGCGAGTAATTGATGAAGATTTGCGTTTGAGCTATCTTCTGTGGGAAGAATTAGTTTTGCCGATTTTAGCAATAGAAGTTGTTTCTCATAAACGACGAGGTGAATATACTAAGAAAAAAGAAATTTACGAACAATTAGGAATTTTATACTATGTTGTTTATAATCCTTTACGGAAACGCAAGGCACGGTTAGAAGTTTATAGACTGATACAAGGAAAGTACATATTACAGTTAGGTAATCGTATTTGGCTACCAGAACTTGGTTTGGCAATTGGTCATGAAAGAGGAACTTTTCAAGGTATTACGCGCGAGTGGTTATATTGGTACAACCAAGATGGTGTTAGATACAAAACACCCGAAGAATTAGCTACCGACGCAGAACAACGCGCTACTAGTGCTGAACTGCGCGCGCAAAGACTAGCGGAACAGTTACGTAAATTAGGAATAAATCCTGATGAATTATAAAAAATTCAATTTATAGTATATGTTGCGGATACGCTAGGCTATGAGTTATACCTGACGTGGATTGATGAAATATATAAATACATCATCAAATAGATAAATTTTTACGTGATATCACGGTTGAAATATTATATCTATTAACTTGTAGGCTGTAATTTGAGGTGGGAGCAATTGAAATACGAAATCCGCTATAAACCTGCATTTGCGTCTATTTTTGTCACCCTTAACCCTGGTGACAGTATTATTGCGGAAGCAGGCGCCATGACTAGTATGGATGGTCAGGTATCCATGCAAACTCAGTTCTCTGGTGGTTTAATTTCTGGGTTATTAAAAAAATTTCTCGGTGGTGAATCTTTGTTTGTCAACGAGTTTTCTAATAAAGCTTCTCAACCCTTGACAGTGGTGTTAAACCAGTCTTGCGTTGGTGATATTGAAAAATTTGATTTGAATAACGGCGAAATTTGCTTGCAACCCGGCGCCTACATTGCTCATACTCCTGGTGTCAAAATGGGTGTAGCTTGGGCAGGTTTTTCGAGTTTTTTCGCTGGTGAAGGGTTATTTAAGCTCAAGTTAAGTGGTAGTGGACAGGTATTTTTTGGCGCCTATGGTGGCATCACCAAGAAGCGTGTCGATGGTGAATTCATTGTTGATAGCGGTCATTTGGTCGCGTATCCAGCAAACATGAAATTAAATCTAAAACTTGCTGGTGGTTTAATTGGTTCTGTAACTTCTGGGGAAGGTATTGTTAGTAAACTTTCCGGTCAGGGAGATATTTATTTACAGTCCCGCAGTATCGATGGTTTAGTTCGGTTTCTAAGTCCTAAAGTTCGTTAAGAGTTGAATCAAGCAATGGATATAAAATTATTACAACAGCCAGATAGTACAATTGTACGTATAACAATGCAAGCTGGTGAAGAGTTAGTAGCTGAAGCTGGATGTATGATTGCCATGAGCGGCAATATTAACACCAGCACCACTTTGAGACAAGGAAAAGGAGGAGGTATTCTTGGTGGACTGAAGCGAATGTTAGGTGGTGAATCGTTATTTTTGAGCGTTTATCGTTCTCCGGTAAATGGGGGAGAAGTTTTTCTGGCGCCAAAATTAATGGGAGACATTTTACTTTATAAAGTCAATAATAATGAGTTAGTTGTGCAAGCTAGTTCATATCTTGCTAGTGCTTCGGGTGTCGATATCGATTTAGGATTTCAAGGTTTTAAATCTTTGTTTTCTGGAGAGTCAATTTTTTGGTTAACAATAAGTGGCTATGGTGAAGTTGCACTGAATTCGTTCGGCGCCATTTATGAAATAGATGTTGATGGTGAGTATGTTGTGGACACAGGTAATATTGTTGCCTTTGAGAAAAGCTTGACATTTAGTATTGGCAAAGCAAATACATCTTGGCTAGGCGCCTTCTTTGGTGGAGAAGGTTTAATTTGTCGATTTAAAGGCAAAGGTAAACTATTTTGTCAAACTCATAACCCAGGTGCCTTTGGTCAATTAGTTGGTTCACAGCTACCAGCTATCAAAACCTCATAATTTCACTCAACATTACTATCATCAAATATCAACATGAATAAAATAGCATACAATATTGAACACTCACCTGCTTACGCTTCATTAAAAGTAGAATTGCAAGCACACCAAACCATAGTAGTAGAATCGGGTGCTATGGCAGCGATGGACTCCTGGATAGAAATGAAAGCCAAAACGAGAGGGGGTTTAATGAAAAGCGTAGCTCGAATGTTTGCAGGTGAATCACTCTTTTTAAGCGACTTTACAGCCAAAGATAAACCAGGTCAATTATATATAGCTCCTGGTGTACCTGGAGATGTACAGCATTATTATCTTGATGGTAGTAAAGGTTTGATGGTACAGTCATCAGGATTTCTCGCATCGAGCGTAACCGTAGAAATAGATACTAAATTTCAAGGATTTAAAGGCTTCTTCAGCGGTGAATCTTTATTTTTATTAAGAGCTATTGGCGAAGGAGATATTTGGTTTAGCTCTTACGGTGGTATCGTAGAAATTCCCGTAACAGGTGAATATGTAGTTGACACAGGTTACATAGTAGCATTTGAAGATACACTTAACTACAAAGTCGAAATGATAGGCGGTTTATCATTTAAAGGGTTGAAAACAGGCATTTTAGGTGGAGAAGGTTTAGTTTGTAGATTCACAGGAACAGGAAAATTATGGATACAGTCGCGTCAACTTTACAATTTAATAAATTTCTTAAACGTATTTCGTCCTGTTGAAAGCAGTTCTAGTTCTAGTAGTAGTAACGAGTAAACTGGCAACGGATGTAACGGATGTAACGGATAGTTGATTTTTGAGTGTGGCACCGTCAAATATCCAGAAATTAAATTAATTATCTTGTGGAGCGGGCATCCTTGCTCGCCTCAAGTATGAGATGGTATCCGTTGCCAATCTAACAATATAACAATATTGAGTATTCGATGACACAAATAAATCGCAATCCACCAACTAGTAACCGTCAGCTATTAATTATTCTAGGTATATTTTTATCTATTATTTTAGGTATTATTTGGGTAGTAGGCTTATTAATCGATAACCTAGTCTGGATAGTACCTCCAAATGTTGAGAAACAGTTAGGCGCCTTAATAGCCCCAACATATGAAAAACTATCCCAACCATCACAAACACAAGATATCTTAAACCAGCTTTTAA